>NZ_JAYRTX010000031.1:0-30049 GCF_041919395.1 Albidovulum sp. | reverse complement strand
GTGATGGACGGACGCCTGCGCTTCATCCTCGCCCGCGCGATTGGCGAGGCCTTCGTGGCGACGGACGTGCCGGGCGAGGTGGTGTTGGGGCTTTTGCGGGACGCGCTGGCGGGGCGCTGACCCCACCTTCGGGCAGCCGGATGCCGGCGCACCAGTGCGGCGCCCCGGCGTCTCGGCTCAGAACGGGATCTCGTCGTCGAGGTCCGGCCGGCCACCGCCCGACCCGCCCCCAGACCCGCCCCCCGATCCACCCCCCGGGCCGCCCGATCCGCCGGCGCCGCCGCCGTAGCCCCCCGAGCCGCCGCCATAACCGCCGCCGGAGCGGTCGTCGTCATAGCCGCCGCCCGCGCCGCCGCCGTCGCGCCCGTCGAGCAGCGTCAACTCGCCGCGGAACTGCCGCAGCACGACCTCGGTCGTGTAGCGGTCGGCGCCCGACTGGTCCTGCCATTTGCGGGTTTCGAGCTGGCCCTCGATATAGACCTTGGAACCCTTCTTCAGGTACTGTTCGGCGATCTTTGCGAGGTTCTCGTTGAAGATCGCGACCGAGTGCCATTCGGTCCGCTCCTTCCGCTCGCCCGTGTTGCGGTCGCGCCAGGTCTCCGAGGTGGCGATCCTGAGATTGCAGACCTTGCCGCCGTTGGGGAACGACCGCACCTCCGGATCGCGGCCGAGATTTCCGACCAGAATGACCTTGTTCACCGAACCCGCCATGGCGGACCTCCTCGTCCCGATTCCATTCGCCCCGTTAGAGCATCCGTGCCGGGCCAAGAAAAGCGCTCATGGTTAACATTCGCCTAACCGGTCCTTCCGGACGGCGTGCGGCTGCGCTACAACGCGGCCGGCAACGATGGAGCCCCTGCGTGGAGAGAGTGGCACGGCCGGAACGGACGAAGGAGGCCGCGGTCGCGGCCCTGATGCTGGTGCAGGCTGCCTGCGCAACCTTCTTCCTGCTCGACATACTCGGCGACTTTCTGGATGCGTCTGACGGCGTCTGGGCGCGGCCGCACCTTGTCATGGAACTTGCCGCCAACCTCAGCCTGATTGCCGCCGTCGCGTTCGAGGCGGCCTATCTGCGCCGGCTGCTGCGCCGGCAGGCCCGGACCGATAGGGCGCTCTCGGCGGCCTCCGGTGCGCTCCACGACGTCATGGACGCCTATTTCGATGACTGGGGCCTCACGCCTTCGGAGGCAGACGTCGCGCGCTTCACGATCAAGGGCTGCACCATCGCCGAGGTCGCGGGCCTGCGGGGCTCGGCCGAAGGCACGGTGAAGACGCATCTGAACGCGATCTACCGCAAGGCCGGCGTTCAGGGGCGCGCGCAACTCGTCAACCTGCTGATCGAGGACCTTCTGGCGGGACCCGTCCCGCGACCGCAGGAGGCGGCCGCGCGCAACGGCCGGGCCGCGGCACGCGCCTGAGGCGCGCTGTCGCGGGGCTGGAACGGGGATCAAAATCGGCTATAGTCCCGGCGCGCGAACGAAACCGCGGGGGACAGATGCGGATCACCAGGGCCTGGCTTCTCGCCGCCGGTCTGGCGGCATGTTTCGATTCCGGCGCAGCCATGGCCGAGGGGTTGACGCTGGCGCGATCCTCGCCGGCCTCGGCGTCCTCGCGGCTCGCGCTCTTCCGCAAGCAGACGGCGGTGCTCGATACCCGCGCCTCGGTCCAGTACGACACCTCGGTGCGGCTGACGCCGCACGGCAAGACGGCCGCCACGCCGGCATCCGTGCCGCGCTATTCGGGTCGCTACCGCGGTCTCTACCTCGATGCCGCGCGCGAGGCGGCGCGGCGCCACGGTATCCCCGAGGATCTGTTCCTCAGGCTCGTCCAGCAGGAATCGGGCTGGAATCCGCAGGCGGTCTCGCACAAGGGGGCGACCGGGCTCGCGCAGCTCATGCCGGGGACGGCGAGCCGTCTCGGGGTCGATCCGACCGACCCGCACGACAATCTCAACGGCGGGGCGCGCTATCTCAGGATGATGTACGACCGGTTCGGCGACTGGAAACTGGCGCTCGCCGCCTACAACGCCGGGCCGGAGGCCGTGCAGAAACATGGCGGTATTCCGCCCTATGCCGAAACCAAGGGCTATGTCCGCGCCATCTATGGCGGCTGATCGCCCTCCTCGCGGATGACGTAGTCGCGCGGTATGCCCTTCGTGGCCCGCCCCCAAAGTGTCGTGGCCGCGCGGGCCTGATGCGCCAGGAACGCGGCGCAGTCGCGGAAGCCCTCGCTGACCGCAAAGCGGCAGGGGTCGGCATGGGACCGCCACACCTCGAACCTCACGCATCCGGGTTCGGCACGCGTCAGCCGGACGTGCTCGGGCAGCAGGGCCGCGACCCGGTCGGCTTCTTCGAGCGAGCGGCACAGCAGGAAGCCGGAGAGTGTTACGGTCATGTCGGCGTCTGCACCTTGATCGATTTCGTCATTATCTCGCCGAATAGCGCGCATGATGGTCCTGAACTTTCACTTCTCGAACCATATGCCCGGTGCGATGACAAGATCCGCCGACCGGCTACGCGCAGCGACAATCCGCCCGTTGGGGAGGTCGTTCTCCTCCAGCTTGCGGGCGATGTCCTCGGGCGACAGCCCGTAGCCCTGCCAGCGCCGGGAGAGCCTCTGGCGCAACACATCCTCGGGAACGTCGAGCCGCACCGTAAGGTCGAAATGCCGGGCGAGGCCGTTCCAGGGGGGCTCCGCGAGGAGCAGGTAGTTTCCCTCCGCCACGATCACCGGCGTCTCGGCCGGGATCAGCCGCGCGCCGGCGCGGGCGATCTCGATGCCGCGGTCGAAGACGGGCACCGCCACGAAAGCCTCGTCGCGGGCGCCGAGGCGCGCGAGCGCGTGGTCGAGCCCGCCGACGTCGAACGTGTCGGGCGCGCCCTTCCGCGCCCGCCGGCCGAGTGCGTCGAGGACGCGGTCGTCGAAGTGGAATCCGTCCATCGGCAGGAGGGCTGCGCGGCCCGGATCGCGCGCGTTGAGCCCGTCAACCAGTGCCTCGGCCAGCGTCGACTTGCCCGAGCCGGGGGCGCCGGCGATGGCGACGATGGTTCGGCTCTCGCGCGGCCTGCGGCGGAGAACCTCGAGCAGGCCCGCCGCGTCGATCGTTTCGTCCATCTCTGCCCTATCCGGCCCGGCGCCGCGTCAGCCCCCGTGCGGGATCATAGCCCCAGAGCGCGGCGGCAAGGAAGGCCGCGAAGCTCAGCGCGGTCCAGAAAAGCGCGGGGCCGTTCCACTGGAGATACAGCGCGAATCGGATTGCCTCGACGGCGTGGGTGAAGGGATTGAAGGCGCAGATGTCGCGCAGGAGCGGCGAGCTTTCGGCCATCTTCCAGAGGGGATAGAGCGCGGTGGAAAGGAAGAACATCGGGAAGATGACGAAGTTCATCACGCCGGCGAAATTCTCGAGTTGACGGATCGTCGAGGAGATGAAGAGGCCGAGCGCGCCGAGCATCAGTCCGGTAAGGACGAGGACGGGCAGCACGGCAAGGTAGCCGAGGGGCTCCATCTCGATCCCGAATCCCCAGGCGAGGGCGAGGAAGACCGCGATCTGGAGGATCGAGACGAGGGTGCCGGCGAGAAGCTTCGCGAAGAGGAGCCACCAGCGCGGCAGGGGCGAGGTGAGGAGAAGCCGCATCGAGCCCATCTCCTGATCGTAGACCAGCGACAGCGAGGACTGCATCCCGTTGAAGAGCTGGATCATCCCGACGAGGCCGGGGACGATGTAGACCTCGTAGGTGATGTAGGTCTGGTAGGGCGGCACGATGGAGAGGCCGAGGGCCGCGCGGAATCCGGCGGCGAACACCAGAAGCCAGACGAGCGGGCGCACCAGGGCGGCAAGGAAGCGGCCGCGCTGCGACAGGAAGCGCAAGGCTTCGCGGATGACGACGGCGCGCAGGGCGACCCACCAGGCAGTCATGCCGCCGCCTCCTCGCCGCCGGTGAGCGCGAGGAAGGCCGCGCCGAGGCTCTGCGTTCCGGCGATCTCGGCCGCGTCCGCGCGGACAAGGACGCGGCCCCTGTGGAGCACGACGACGGGATCTTCGGGCCGGATCTCGTCCACCAGATGCGTGGCCCAGAGAACGGCCATGCCCCCTGCGGCGAGGTCGTGGACATGGGCGGTTATGGCCTGACGGCTGGCGGCGTCGAGTCCCACCGTGGGTTCGTCGAGAAGGAGGACGGCGGGCGCGTGAATGAGCGCGCGGGCGATCTCCATCCGCCGCCGGTGGCCGCCGTTCAGGGCGCGGACCTGCTCGCCCGAGCGCTCGCGCATGCCAAGCCGGTCGAGTGCGGCGTCGATGGCCGTCTCGGCCCGCCGTCCCGAAAGCCCGTGGAGGCCCGCGAAGTAGCGCAGGCTGCGGCGCACCGAGAGGTCGAGGTCGAGCGTCGGCTGCTGGAAGACGACGCCGATCCGCGCCAGCGCCTGCCGCGGCGCACGCGCGAGGTCATGGCCCGCAACGACGATCCGCCCCGAGGGCGGCACCAGAAGCCGGGTCATCAGCGAAAAGAGCGTCGACTTGCCCGCGCCATTGGGCCCCAGAAGCGCCGTGAACCGGCCGGCTTCCGCCGAAAAGCTCACCCCGTCGAGCGCGCGCCTCGTGCCGTAGCTGTAGCTGACATCCTCGACGTCGAGCCCGGTCATGCGCCCCCTCCGTTCGTGGCGATGGTCGCAGGCCGGCCCGCGAGGCGCAAGACGCGGGACGCGAGGCGCCGCGCCTCGGCCTCCGCGTGCGTGACGAAGAGCGTCGCCGGCCGCGCCCCGGCGATGAGCCGTTCGGTGAGCGCCAGCATCTCGTCCGCCGTCGCAGGGTCAAGCGAGGCGAAGGGCTCGTCGAGGATGAGAGCCTGCGGCGCGCCGGCGAAGGCGCGGGCAAGCGCCACGCGACGCTGCTGGCCGAGCGAAAGCTGGCGGGGGAAGAGGTCCGCCTTGTCGGCGATCCCCACCTGCGCCAGCGCTTCCATCGCGCCGGCGCGCGAAAGGCCGGGATGGACGAGCGTCAGGTTCTCGGCCGCGGTCCGCCAGGGCAGGAGCATCGGTTCCTGGAAGACCATGGTGAGCCGTTCGGGTCGCGTGACGGCGCCGGCGAAGTCGCGGTCGATCCCCGCGACGATGCGCAGGAGCGTGGACTTGCCGATGCCCGAGGGGCCAAGCACCGTCACCACCTCGCCTGGCGCAACGTCGAAGGCGACGTCGCCGAGGACCGGCGTGGCCCCGAACACCTTGGCGGCGATGCGCACGGAGATCATGCGCCCCTCCAGCGGCGGATGCGCCGTTCGGCGGGCTGGAGCAGGGTCCATTCCACCAGGAGCATCACCACGATGAAGGACAGGGAGTAGACGAGGACGCCCGCCACGTCGAACTGCTGGAAGTTGAGATGGATCATGAAGCCCACGCCGTTCGACCGGCCGAGGAACTCCACCACCAGCACGATCTTCCAGATCACCGCGATGCCGGACCGCGCGGCGGCGGTGACGAAGGGGGCAAGCTGCGGCAGGGTGACGTGACGGAGCCGGGCGAGGGGCGGCACCCGGAAGACCTGCGCCATGGCGGCGAGGCCGGGGTCGAGCGCGCGGGCCCCCTCGCGGATCACGGTGACGACGTTCGGGATCTTGTTCAGCGTCACGGCGGCGATGGCGGCCGTTTCGTTCAGCCCGATCCAGAGATAGCAGAGCACGATGAGGACGAGTGCGGGCAGGTTCAGGAACACGACGAGCCAGGGGTCGAGCCAGCGGTCCACGGCCGGATAGCGTCCCATGAGAAGCCCGAGCGCCGTGCCGATGGACATGGCGAGGGCGAAGGCCCAGGCGACGCGGGTCAGCGTCATGCCGAGGTGCAAGGGCAGCGCGCCCGAGGCGACCTCGCGCCCGAACGGCCGGGCGAGCGACCAGGGCTGCGGCAGGATGGTCGGATCGGCCGTCAGCGTGGCCGCGATGACCCAGAGGGCGAGGAGCGCCCCGAGCGAAAGCGCCCGGACGGCCGCGGGAGAGGGCGCCCGGTCAGTCAAGTTTCAGGAACACGCCCGCAGGCAGCGTCGTCGCCTTGCCCACGAGTTCCTCCCCGCCGAGTTCGGCCATGAGCCGCAGGAACCGGTCGGCCGCCGCCTCGTCCACCGGGGCGCCGGACGGAATGCCGGCGCGGTAGCCCTCGACGAGGGCCGCGAATTCGGCGTCGTCCTCGGCATTCATCATGGGCCGTATCGCGTCCCATGCGGTATCGTCGGTCCTGAGCTTCTCCTTCGCGGCGGCCGAGGCGCGGGCGAGTCCCTGCGCAACCTCCGGGTGGGCGGCCACGTAGTCGTCCTTCAGCACATAACCCAGAAGCGGCGTATCCGGGTCGAGCCCGAGTGCCGTCGCCGCCTCGGTCACCGTCACGAGGTCGTGCATCCCCTTGGCCTTCATCTTGGCGAGGAAGTGCCAGAAGTTCACCGCGCCGGCGGTTTCCCCGTCGAGCCCGGCCTTGAAGATCAGGGGCGGCGCGCCGAAGACCTGCTCGGTCTCGGCCGCGAGGTTCATACCGTGCTGCTTCTCGGCATAGGCCCGGAGGATCAGCCAGCTCTTGTCCAGGGGGCCGCCCGCGACTCCGATCTTCTTGCCCTTGAGGTCGGAGAGCGAGGCGATGCCGCTGTCGTCCCTGACCACGAGACTGCCCACGGCGCGCGAATACGGGAGGAAGACGAAGTCCTTGCCCTCCGCCCGCATCATTGCGACCCAGATCCAGTCGGCCACCACCACGTCGGCCTCGCCGCCTTCGAGCGCGATGCGGGTCGCCGCATTGTCGGCGTAGTCCTGCACCAGAAGATCGAACCCGTTCGCCGTGTCGAATCCGTTGGCCTTGATCGTGGCGATTTCCCAGTTGACGGTGCCGGTCTTCAGAAGCGCCGCGCGAAGCTGCGGCAGGTCCTGCGCGAAAACCGCGCCGGCGAGTGCGACGAGGGCGGCTACTGCGGCGGCGAGTCGATTGAGGTTTGTCATTCCTACCTCCCACAGGCGGGGCGGGACGACACCGTCCCGGTCATTCGAGCGTGCCCGCTCATTCGATCGTGATCGTGACGCTCTGGCTCTCGGACGTCGTCCCCGGGATGGCCAGCCGGTAGCTGCCGGGCTTGATCGCGATGAAGCTCAGGGTCGCCTCGCCCGCGTCGTCGAACTCGAGACTGTCCACCGCCATCGGGCGCACCTCGATGTCGTTGATGACGATCTCGTTCATCCAGATCGCGCGGAAGAACTCCGGCCCCGCGAGCGCAAGCTCGGCCGAGCCGTCGGCGGTGACGATGATCTCGTAATAGGCGCCGGACTGAAGCTTCACCGGCCCAGTCGCCAGCGGCTGGCCGGAAGCGAGGGTAAGCGCGATGGGCTCGCCCCGGTTGCAGCTTGCGAGAAGCCCGGCGAAGCCGAGATTGTCGCAGAGGGGCGCCGCCGCGGCGGGCCCGGCGGCAAGACCGGTCAAGACGGCCAGCAAATGTCGCATCATCACGTTCCCCTTCAGTTTGGCGCGACGACGACGCCCCAGGGCTGCTCGCCCACCTGCACCGACTTCACCACCTTCTCGGCCTTCACGTCTATGATGCTGACGTCGTTGGAGTTGCCGTTCGTCGTGATCAGGAAAGCCTCGTCGGGCGTGAAGGCCATCTGCCAGACGCGCTGCCCGACGAGCAGGTAATCGATCACCTCGTCCGTCCTGCCGTCGATCACCGCGACCCGGTTCGCCGGACCGAGCGCCACGAAGACGCGGGAATCGTCTGCGGTGATCTTCACCCCCACCGGCTGGAGCCACTCGGGCAGGACGCCCGGCACCTCGAAGGTGATCTTCTTCATCACCGAAGGCTCGGCAGCCGTCATGTCGATCACCGAGACGGTGCCGCCGATCTCCGAACTGACGTAGAGCTTGGTGCCGTCGCGGGTGAACTCGGCATAGCGCGGACGCTGGTCCACCAGCACGTTGTGGGTGATCTCGTAGCTTGCGGCGTCGATGAAATGCGCCATGTTCGTCGTCTCGGAGGTGTTGATGATCACCTTCGCGTCGGGGCTGATGGCCATGCCCTCGGGCTCCACCCCCACGGGCACCTCGGCCAGCACCTCGCGGGTGGCGACATCGACGACGGTCACGAGGTTGTCGTCCTCGTTGGCGATGTAGAGCGGATTGCCCGAAGGATGGAGGACGAAAAGCTCCGGGTCCGGCCCGGAGGGAAGGGTGCGGATTTCCTCGTAGCTCTCGGGGTCGAAGACGCGCACCGTGTCGTCGTCCGAGGCGCAGACATAAAGCTCCTTGCCGTCGGGGCTCATCGTGATCCCGCGCGGCCGGTTGCCGGCCGGGAAATCGGCGATCCGCTCCCAGGTCGTGCTGTCGAGCACGGTGACCGTATTGCCGCGTTCGTTGGTGACGAAGACCTTGTTGGCCAGCGCCGGCGTCGCGGCCAGCAGGGCGGACAGCAGAAGGGCGGGGAGCATCGTCATCCTCCGAAGGCGGTGCAGGCGGTTTCCGGGCGGTCGCGACCGAGCGTGTCGAGCGGCGAGACCTGGTGCAGGAACCCGTCCTGCGGCGAGACCGAGACCATCACGTGCCGGTCGGTCAGGATCACCGGCTGGCGAAGCTGGCCGTTCCACGGGCGGAACGTGACCTTCTGGCCCTTGAAGGCGGCCAGTTCGAAGGCGTCCGAGAGGGCATAGTCGCGGATCGCGGAGGGCTCCGCGCTGCCCGTCCTTGTCGCCGCCTCGCCGATCACCCGCAGCGCGAGCCACGTCTGGTAATCCTCCTCGCGCATCGGCCGGCCGGTCAGCCGCTCGAACCGGCGCTGGAACTGCGTCGCGCCCCAGGCTTCCAGCGCGGGCATCCAGGTAACCGGGATGAGCCCGGCAGAGCCCGCAACGGGGCGCGGCTCCCAGAGGTGGAAGGGTAGGTAGGCCGCGAACACGTCCTGCTCGTCCGCGGCGAGCACCACGTCGTGCTCTTCGGCGCCCTGGGTGAAGACAGGGATCTGCTTCTGGACGAGCACATGGCCCGTGTCGGTGCGCCGGGCGCCCCCGGTGTCCTCGAAGACGCGCTCCTCGGCGATCTTGGCACCGAACTTGGCCGCCGAGGCGCGGTAGGCGTCGGCAAGCGCCTCGTCCGAGGGGTGCGAGCCCCGTATCAGGAAGAGGCGCGTCCACTTCTTCCAGACAAGGAACTGCACCACGGCATCCGTCATCATAGACCGGCTCGGCGCGACATGAAGCATGTTGGCGCGGCAATCCTCCTCGCGCAGGCGCTCGTCGCGGGCGCCCGCGTTCAGGATCAGCATCTCCGGCCCGGCGCGGTCGGCGAGCGCGAGCGTTCCGTCCGCGTCGGCCAGGACGACGACGATGTGAATGCCCTCGGCCTTGAGCGTGTCGAGTGCCTCCGCCGCATCCTCCGGCGGGGCGGCGCGGGTTTCGAGCGCGAATTCCATGCCGAGAAAGCGCCCCGTGGTCTGGTTGTCCTCGGCGGCGAGCGCCGCGCCCGCGAAGCCGAGGTCGTCCGGCGGCAGGTCGAGGCGCGAGATCGGCAGGTCGCGCGGGCTGTCGATCCTGAGCACGGCGGCCTTCACCTCCTCCCCGGCCGCAGGCGCCGCGGCGATGCCGAGCGCGAGCGCGGCGCCGAGGATCGGCCAAGCGGCAGACATTCGCGGCAACCTCCCAATTTTCCACGAATCCGGCTCCTAGGATGCGCTGCGGGGCGGGGCGGGGAAACCGATACTTATGGTTGCATTGCCGGGCGGGGGGGCGGCGCTAGACTTCAACGCCATGACACAATGGGTCGCCCTTGCGTGGTTCCTTCTGGCGCCGGCCGCGGCCGCTGCGGCCGGCTACGGTGACCCGCTCGACCCCGGCGCGCGGGTTGCCTTCCTCGGGATGGGCTTTGTCGATACCTCGACCGAGGGCGCCTATGATGGGGTGCGCGACGACCAGACGGCGCGGCTGCGTCTTGTGGAGGAGGCCGTGCGGACGCGGTTCCGCGAGGAGGGGTTTGCCCTTCTGCCGACCGACCCCGTGGCGCCCGACCTTGCACAGGTGGTGAACCCCGCCGATTGCGCGGGCTGCGAACTGCGGCTCGCCGAAAAGCTCGGCGCCGACTATGTCGTCGTGGGAGAGGTGCAGAAGGTCTCCAACCTGATCCTGTCGATGAATCTCGTCCTGCGCGAGGTGCCTTCGGGCATGATGCTGCGCGGCCTCAGCGTCGATTTCCGCTCGAACACCGACGAAACCTGGCTGAGGGCCATGCGCTACATCCTGCGTTACAACTTCTTCAAGGCATGAGGTCTGCCATGAACCTGCTGCGCCCCTTCTTCGTGCTTGTCCTTCTGCTGCTGCCGGGCCTCGCCCAGGCCCACGGGCCGACCCGTCAGAAGCTGACACTGGCGGTGGATGTCGCCGCCGCACCAGCCGATGTCTGGGCGGTCATCGGCAATTTCCACGACATGAGCTGGCATCCGGCTGTCTTCTCGACGACGGGCGAGGGCGGCAACGACATCGACTCGATCCGCGTCCTCACCCTCGGCCAGGAGGGCGGGCCCACGATCACCGAACAACTCACGAAATACAGCGCCGAGAAGATGAGCTACTCCTACATGATCACCGAGGTGAAGGTGGAGGTGCTGCCGGTCACCAACTATTCGAGCCATCTCACCGTCACGCCGAATGCCGCGGGGGGCAGCCATATCGAATGGCGGGGGGCGTTCTATCGGGGCTATCCGAACAATGATCCGCCGCCGGAACTGAACGACGAAGCCGCCCTCGCCGCCGTCACCGGCGTCTATCAGGCCGGGCTCGATGCGCTGGTCCAGCGTTTCGGCCAGTAGCGCGCTCCTGGCGCTGGCACTCGCCGCCCTGCCCGGGCGCGCGGAGACAGCCTATGTCACCAACCAGTCCTCCTCGGACCTGTCGGTGATCGACCTCGGCCAGGGGCGGGAGGTCGCGCGGGTCCCCGTTCCGGGCCAGCCTGCCGGCCTTGCGGTGGCCGAGGCGCTGGGCGCGGTCTTCGTCGTCAGCCCCGAGACCAAGACGGTCAGTCGCCTTGCGCTTTCCGACCACGCGCTGACCGGGCGGCTCACGCTCGACGGCGGGCCGATCGGGGTCGCGGTGGACGAAACTGGCGGGCGGCTCTTCGTCTCGGACTGGTTCAATGCCCGCGTCTGGGTGATCGACGCCGGCAGGCTCGCGGTGACCGGGACGCTGGCGACGGGGGCGGCCCCGGCCGGACTGGCCCTGTCACCGGACGGAAGGTTCCTCGTCACCGCGGACCGGGACGCCGATGCTCTCACGGTCTTCGACGCCGGAACACTGGCGCCGCTCCATCGGATCGCCGTCGGCACGCGGCCCTTCGGGCTGGCCTTCTCGCCCGACGGCCGGGTCTTTTCGGCCGATGTCGGGTCGAACACCGTCACGGCTGCCGATCCCGTCACGGGTCAAGTACTCGGCAAGGTGCCGACGGGCGCGCGGCCCTATGGCATCGCCTTTGCCGCCGGGCGGGGCTTCGTGACCGACCAGTATGCCGACACGGTGACGGTCTTCGACGCGGCGACACTCGCGCCCTTGGCAACCGTCGAGGTCGGCGAGTACCCCGAGGGGATAGACACCTCGCCCGACGGTGCCCGCGTCTATGTCGCCAACTGGTTCTCCAACACACTGAGCGTGATCGACGCAGCCTCGCTGAAGGTCACGGCGGAGATCGCGACAGGCGACGGGCCTCGCGCCTTCGGGGAGTTCGTCGCCAGGGGACGACCGACATGCGCCACTTGCTGACGGCGACTCTTCTGGCCATCGCGACCGCTGCCGGGGCGGAGGAGGGGGGCTGGCCGGACATTCGGGCGCAGCTTTACGGCGTGCGCGCGCTTGACCCGGCCGGGGGCGTCATCGCGCTCGACGCGCCCTACCGCACCGCCGACGACGCGCGCACGGTTGTCGGCGTCGCGCTCGTCGCGCCGCCCGGGCTCAGGATCGGCGCGGTGACGCTCGTCCTCGACGAAAACCCGATGCCGGTCTCGGCCATCCTTCGGCTGGTCGAACCGCTGCCACGCTTCCGCTTCGAGACGACGCTGCGGATCAACGGACCGACGCCGGTACACGTGATCGCCGAGACGGCAGACGGGCAGCTATTCATGGCCGAGGGGTTCGTGAAGACTTCCGGCCAGGGCGCCTGCGCCGCGCCGCCGGGGACGGACCCGGAGGCGGCCCTCGCCACCCTCGGCGAGATGACCATCGGCATCGGCGCAGCCACGGCCGCCGACCCGCTCGGGGCGCTTTCGGGCGCGCAGATGGACCTGACGCTCGGGCTTTCGCACCCCAGCCATTCCGGAATGCAGATGGATCAGATCACGCTCCTCTTCATCCCGATGCGCCATGTTGAGGATGTGCGGATCGACCTCGACGGCAAGCCCTATGCCGAGATCACGGGCTCCATCTCGCTGTCCGAAAATCCGGAGATGACGCTGTCCATTCCGGCCGATACTCGGGGCATCGACGTGACGATGACCGACACCGACGGCACCGTCGCCCATGCCTCGAAGCGGCTCGCGGACTACTGACCGCCCGGCTCCGGGGTCAGGTCCTTGGTCGGGTAGTCCATGAGTGTCCAGCCGTCGGTGCCCTCGGGGAACCAGTAGACATTGACGTAGCCGTAGCCGAGGGCCCGCTTCGCGGCGTTCCAGCTCATCCAGCAATCGGCGCGGCAGAAGAAGAGGACCGGGTGCGCGGGATCGCCGCCCGTGGCCTTCTGGAGGCCGGCGCGGAACCACGTTTCGGTGACCTCGGCGAGGCGGCCGTAGCCCACGTTCGGCAGCCAGATCGCGCCGGGGATGGAATGGCGCGGCTTTTCGCGCCAGATCGTGCCCTCGGGCAACCCCTCGGGCTTCGGCGCGCGGGGCAGGACATCGACGAAGGCGACCTCGCCCGCCTGCCAGAGCGCGTGGGCGGCCTCGGCGTCCACCACGGTCGCGCCGGCCAGCGTCGCAGGCACCGGCGCGCGGTAGTCGTCCTCGCGGAATCCCTCCGGCTCGGCGACCTCGGCAAGGGCGGCGAGGGGCAGGAGGGCGAAGGCCAGCGCAAGCGCGTGTCTCATGGCGACACGGCCTTCGCCGCCGTCCCCATGTCGTCGAGGATCGGCACGCCGGCTTCGGCAAGAATGGCGTCGATCTTCGCCTGGTCGCGGCGGATGAGCGAGTTGAGCTTGCGCGACCAGGATTTCTCGCCCTGCCGCACGCCCATGGTGATCCGGTAGAACATCCGCGGCTGGCCGGGTTCGGAGAGGAGCGGCGTCACCTTCAGGCCCGGATGGGACTGCTTGACGAGGGGCCCGCCGATCGGTCCCCAGAGGATCGCCGCGTCGATCTCGCCCGCCTCCAGATCGGCGAGCATGTCGCCCGAGGGGTCCTGATAGCGGCGGTCAGCGAAGAGGTCGTAGCCTTTCGCGAGCGCCATGAGCCCGTTGCGGACGAGGTGGGTGGCGGGGGCGGAACCGGCGACGACACCCACCCGCTTGCCCTTCAGAGCGGGGTCGGAGAGGGCCGTCACCCCGGCGAGGGGCCCGTCCGCCTTGACGATCAGCACGTAGGCCGAGGTGTAGTAGTGGTTGGTGTTCAGCACCAGTTCGTCGCCCTGGGCGTAGCCGATCACCACGTCGCAGCGGTTCTCGGCGAGAGTCCGGCGGATGAATCCCGTGGCCATCGGATACCAGGTGTATTCGAGCGGCAGGCCGAGGTCGGCGGCAAGAAGCTCCGCGATGCGGTTCTCGAAGCCCGATCCGTCCTCGGCCGACATCGGCCGGTTGGCCGGATCGGCGCAGACCCGGAAGGCCGTGTCCGAGACGAGGTCCGAGGTCTGCTGTGCGGCCAGCGGCGCTGCAAGGAACAGCGCCGCCACCGTTGCGAGGAGCGCGAGGCGCCGCAGCATCGGCTCAGCTCCCCAGGCAGGCCGCTTCGGCCGCGCGGGTCTCGTCGGGCTTCTCGGCCCGCTTGGCCGGCCGCCCGCGGGGCAGCGCCTCGGTGCCGCGCGCCTTTAGGTAGGTGTAGATGTCGTCGAGATAGCACATGACGTTGGCATTGGTGCCGAAGGCGGGCATCACCGAGGTCTCTGCGGCGTTCACCTTCTGGCGGCCGTTCGTGACCACGTCGACGAAGTCGTAGTAGTCCATCGTCACGGCCGAGGTCTTCAGCGCGGGCGCGTAGCTCGATCCCTCGCCTTCCGGCCCGTGGCAGACATGGCATTCCGAGTGATAGCGGCGGAAGCCGGAATAGGTCGCCCAGTCGATTGTGCCGTCGGCCTCGATCTTGTAGGTCGGCACGCCGTTCTCGGCATACCACCGCCCGGCCTCGAAGGTGACGGGGTCGATGTTCTCGGGCGTGTTCTGCGCGCGGGCCGGCGCGGCGAGGCTTCCGGCAGCGGCGCAGAGGATCAGTAACGAAATCCGTGTCATGCTCGATTCCTCGGGGGAAAGGGGACCGGCGCGAAGGCCGCGCCGGTCCGGTGCTCGTTGGCCTCAGTCGGGCAGCGCGAAGACGGTCATCGACCCGCCGAGCGCGGTGTAGTCGTGAAGCGCCGCATAGCCGCCCACCGCGCCGAGACCGTCGTTGGGGTTGGTCAGACCGGCCGCAAGGCCGATGCCCGCCCAGCCGCCGACGCCCGACAGCACCGCGACATACTGCTTGCCGCCGTGCGTGTAGGTCATCACGTTGCCGATGATGCCCGAGGGGGTCTTGAACTTGTAGAGCTCCTTGCCCGTCTCGGCATCGACCGCCTTCAGGTAGCCTTCCAGCGTGCCGTAGAAGACCACCCCGCCGGCGGTGGCAAGGGCCCCCGACCAGACCGAGAACTGCTCGGGCAGCGACCACTTGATCTCGCCCTTCTTGCCGTCCCAGGCGATGAAGTTGCCCATGCCGCCGTGGCTGTTCGGCGCCGGGTACATCGAGAGCGTGGCACCGACATAGGGCTGACCGGCGGTGTAGCTCACCCGGAAGGGCTCGTAGTCCATGCAGACGTGGTTCGTCGGCACGTAGAAGAGCTCCGTCTGCGGCGAATAGGCCGCCGGCTGCTGGTCCTTCGAGCCAAGGGCCGCCGGGCAGATGCCGGTCGAGTTCACGTCCTCGCCGTTCTGCTCGGTCGAGTACTGCGCCACCACGGCGGGACGTCCGTAGTTGGCCGAGTTGGGGTCCATGTCGACGCCGGTCGTCCAGTTGACGGCCGGGTCGAACTTCTCGGCGACGAGAAGCTCGCCCGTCTCGCGGTCGAGCGTGTAGCCAAGGCCGTTCCGGTCGAAGTGGGTCAGAAGCTTGCGCATCTGGCCGTCGATCTCCTGGTCGGTCAGGATCATCTCGTTGATGCCGTCGAAGTCCCACTCGTCATGCGGCGTCATCTGGTAGAGCCACTTGGCCATCCCGTCGTCCGGGTCGCGGGCCATGATGGTCATCGACCAGCGGTTGTCGCCAGGCCGCTGCGACGGGTTCCAGGTGGAGGGGTTGCCGCTGCCGTAGTAGATCAGGTCAAGCTCCGGATCGTAGGAATACCAGCCCCAGGTCGTGCCGCCACCGATCTTCCACTGGTCGCCTTCCCAGGTGTTGGTGCCCGAATCCGGTCCGACCGGCTTGCCGAGATGCGTCGTCTTCTCGGGGTCGATCAGCGTGTCGCTGTCCGGGCCCATCGAATAGGCGCGCCAGGCGAGGCTGCCGTCGGCGATGTTGTAGGCCGTGACCGACCCGCGTACACCGAACTCGCCGCCCGAGATGCCGACGATCACCTTGTCCTTCACCGGCATGACGGTCGCGGTGTTGGTCTCCCCGATCGCCGGGTCGCCGTTCTTCACCGACCATGCCACCGCGCCGGTCTTGGCGTCGAGCGCCACGACCGTCGTGTCGGCCTGATGCAGGAAGATCTTGCCTTCGGCATAGGCGAGGCCACGGTTCACCGTGTCGCAGCACATCACCGGAATGACGCTCGGGTCCTGCTTCGGCTCGTATTTCCAGATCACCTTGCCGTCGTTGTTCAGGTCGAGCGCATAGACGATGTTGGGGAAGGGCGTGTGCACATACATCACGTCGCCGATCACCAGCGGCGAGCCCTCGTGCCCCCTCAGGACGCCGGTCGAGAAGGTCCAGGCGACCTGAAGCTGTCCCACGTTGTCCTTGTTGATCTGGTCGAGCTTGGAATAGCGCTGGTTGGCATAGTCGCCGGTCTGGATGACCCACTGGTTGGCGTCACCGATGAGCGCCTGAAGGTCGGCATTGGCCAGCGCGGCGGAACCGCCAAGGGTCAAGGCCGTCGTCAAGATAAGAAGTCGCTTCATGTTCTCCTCCCATTCGGGCTGCCGTTCATGGCAGTTTTCCCTTTGCGGCGCGGGGTCGGTGACCTCCTCCGAGGTTCGGCCGCGCGTCTCTGACGATCCTTCCGCGGACCCGGAGTTCCGGGCCGGTCCGGATTGGTTCGTTCCTCCGTTGGCTTCCCTCCTCCTGTTGCGCGTCCTAGGGCGCCGCGAAGGTCGCCAGATAGGCGATCACGTCGGCGCGTTCCTCTTCCTTTCGAAGCCCGGCGAAGCTCATCTTCGTTCCGGGCACGTAGCCCTTCGGATTTTCGAGGAGATGGCCGATCTCCTCCTCGGTCCAGACGAGACCTTCGGCTGCCTTCGCCTTCATCGCGTCCGAATAGGCGAAGTCCGCAATGCTCGCCGCGGGGCGGCCGACGATGCCGTTGAGCACCGGGCCGACCTTGTTCTTAGCGTCTGCCCCGACGGCATGGCAGGCGGCACATTTCTTGAAGACCTTCTCGCCCTTCGCGGCGTCGCCCGCCGCGTCGGCCCGCGCGGCAGGCGTCGCCAGCGATGCCGCCGCGACGGCCAGTGCCGCGGTGAACGTGGTTCCTGCCCTCATCCCCATTCCTGCCGGTCCTCCCTTCGCTCAGGCGGCGTGCAGCCGCTCGGCATGCCAGTTGACGTGGTCCTCGCCGAAGCTCGCGACGAAGAAATAGCTGTGGTCGTATCCCGCCTGGATCCGGAGCACCCCGGGCTGGCGCCGACCGGCCATGAGCGCGGCCAGCGCCTCGGGGCGCAGGAGGTCGAGGAACTGGTCGTCCGCCCCCTGGTCGATCAGGATGTCGCGCTCCCAGCCGAGGTCGGCGAGCAGGAGGCAGGCGTCGTAGACCGCCCAGTCCGCCTCGTCCTCTCCGAGGTAGGCCGAAAGCTGTTTCCGGCCCCAGTCCGACCGGGTCGGATTGACGATCGGTGCGAAGGCCGAGACCGAGCGGTAGAGGCCGGGGTTGCGGAAGGCGAGGGTCAGCGCGCCGTGCCCTCCCATCGAGTGGCCGGTGATCCCGTGCGCCTCGCCGACCGGGAGCGCCGCCTCCACGACCCCGCGCAACTCGCGCGTGATGTAGTCGTACATCTGGTAATGCGGCTTCCAGGGGTCGCGCGTGGCGTTGACGTAGAAACCCGCGCCCTGGCCGAGGTCATAGGCGCCGTCGTCGGCCACCCCCGGCCCGCGGGGCGAGGTGTCCGGAAAGACGAGCGCGATCCCGGCCTTCGCGGCATGGGCCTGCAGCCCGGCCTTCACCATGGCGTTCTCGTGGGTGCATGTCAGCCCCGATAGATACCAGAGCACCGGAACCGGCCCCAGTGCCGCCTGTGGCGGCAGATAGGCGCCGAAGGTCATCTCGGTTCCGCAGACCGCCGAGGCGTGGCGGAACACCGACTGTGTTCCCCCGAAGCTTCGGCTTTCGGAGACGAGGTGCAGGTGTTCGGTCATCGCGCCGTCGCTCATCGGTCCATCCTGGGGGCGGGCAAGCCTCGTTCGGGGCCGGACTCGCCCGCGCGGGCATCCGGCCGGCTGCCGCCGGACGATCTGGGGTCTGCGGGGGCTGGCCCCCCGCCTTGATGGTGACTCCGGCCCGGGTGCCCGGACCGGACGGAACTCAGTAGACGACGACCGAGCGGATGGATTCGCCCGCGTGCATGAGGTCGAAGCCCTTGTTGATCTCGTCGAGTTTCAGCGTGTGGGTGATCATCGGGTCGATCTCGATCTTCCCGTCCATGTACCAGTCCACGATCTTAGGCACGTCGGTGCGCCCGCGCGCGCCGCCGAAGGCGGTGCCTTTCCAGACCCGCCCGGTGACGAGCTGGAACGGCCGCGTCTGGATTTCCGCCCCTGCCGGCGCCACTCCGATGATGATCGACTGGCCCCAGCCCCGGTGGGTGCATTCCAGGGCGTCGCGCATCACCTTGACGTTGCCGGTGCAGTCGAAGCTGTAGTCCGCCCCGCCGATCTGGTCGAAGGGCGTCTTCGTCATGTTGACGATCTCGGCCACGACGTTGTCCACTTCCTTCGGGTTGAGGAAATGGGTCATCCCGAAGTGTTCGGCCATCGGCACCTTGGCGGGGTTGAGGTCCACGCCGATGATCATGTCGGCCCCGGCGAGGCGCAGCCCCTGGATGACGTTGAGCCCGATCCCGCCCAGGCCGAAGACCACCGCCTTCGCCCCGATCTCCACCTTGGCGGTGTTGATCACCGCGCCGATGCCGGTGGTCACGCCGCAGCCGATGTAGCAGATCTTGTCGAAGGGCGCGTCCTCGCGCACCTTGGCGACCGCGATCTCAGGGAGCACCGTGTAGTTCGAGAAGGTCGAGCAGCCCATGTAGTGCAGGATCGGATCGCCATCGAGGGTCGAGAAGCGCGAGGTGCCGTCGGGCATGACGCCCTTGCCCTGGGTGGCGCGGATCGAGGTGCAGAGGTTCGTCTTGCGGCTGAGGCAGGACGGGCACTGGCGGCATTCGGGCGTGTAGAGCGGGATCACGTGATCGCCCTTCTTCACGCTGGAGACGCCTTCGCCCACCTCGACGACGACGCCCGCGCCTTCGTGCCCGAGGATTGCCGGGAAAAGCCCCTCGGGGTCGGCGCCGGACAGGGTGAACTCGTCCGTGTGGCATATGCCGGTGGCCTTGATCTCCACCATCACTTCGCCCGGGCGCGGCCCGGCGAGGTTCACCTCCATGATCTCGAGGGGCTTGCCCGCCTGGACGGCGACGGCCGCACGTGTCCGCATAGTCTTCCTCCCAATAAGAAATCTGGCGATTTCTTACCCTGTCTTCCGGGGCCTTGGCAGCCCCCTTGCAGCCTTGCCGACGAGTATAGGCGGGGGGGAAGACCGGACAATTGATACCTTAGTTTGTGAATCGGCCCCTTGGGTCGATCCGCGCCGTGCGCCTATACTGCCTGCAACCGCGAGGGGAGGACGCGCCATGAAGACCATCCGCGCAGGGTTCGCCGCGGCGGCGCTCGCGCTGGCTGCCGTGCTGCCCGTGGCGGCGGAGACGGGCGATCCCGACTGGCCCTGCGTCCAGCGCAAGACCGGGCCCATGTCGGCGGCCGTGCTCTGGCCCGGCCCTCTGCCCGAGGTGCCGGTCGCCGGGGCCGCGGCCGACCTCGCCGCGGCCCTCGCGCTCCGCCGCGTGAGTCTCGAGGAGGCGGCCGCGCGCGTCGCGGGATTCGCCGGGGCGAACCGGCCCGATGCCGCCACGCTCGGCGCCATCTTCCGCGACGCCTTCGAACGCATCGACCGCGACCGTACCCGGCTGATCGGCGGCATTTCCCGCTATGCCCACGCGCAGGCGGCACTCGCCGCCAGGATCGACCTTGCCCATGCGGAGTTCGCGCGGATCGAGGCCGGGAAGCAGCCCGACTTCGACCGGCTCGACGCGCTGGAAGATCAGATCGACTGGGACGAGCGGATCTACCGCGACCGCGAGCGTTCGCTCACCTATGTCTGCGAGACGCCGGTGCTGCTGGAAAAGCGCGCCTATGCGGTGGCTCAGATGCTCAAGGAATACCTGCCCGAATAGTCACTCCCATTCCAGCTCGGTATAGGCCGCGGTCGCGTTGCGGGCGTTGTAGAGATCGAAGAGCCGCCAGTGCGCCGCCTCCGTGACGCCGATGTTGCGGGTGGCCTCCGACAGCGGCGATCCCGCGGCGAGTGCCGCGCGCGTATCGGCGGCGAGCGTGTCGAGGTAGCGGGCGAGGGGGGCCGCGCCCCCGGGCCAGGGCAGGGCGGGGCCGCCGTGGCCGGGGACGACGAGGGGTGCCTTGCGCGCGGTGAGCCGCCCCAGCACCCCTTGCCAGCCCGGGAGCGACCCGTCGAGTGCCGGTGCATGTTCGGCAAAGACCAGGTCACCGGCGAAGAGGACGCCCGTCGCGCTGTCGGTGGCGATGAGGTCGGTGGCCGTGTGGGCGGTCGGCTCGGCCTCGAGCGTGAGGACGCGGCCGCCGAGGTCGATCCCGGTCCGCTCCGCCACCTCGCGGTCCACCCGGGGAAGCGCGGTGCCGAGGAACCCGGGCGCACCGATCCGCGACCCGAATCCCTCGGCGTAGGACACGGCGCGGTCGGCAAGCGCGCGGGCGAGCCCCGCGCGGCCCACCACCTCGGCCCCGGCCTCGGCGAGAGGCGCCGCGCCATAGACATGGTCGGGGTGCATGTGGCTGAGGACGAGGGCGCGGATCGGCAGGCCGGTGCGCGCACGGATGGCGAGGTAGACCGCTTCCCCGACGGCCCGCGAGCCGCCCGCGTCGATCACCGCGACCGCCTCGCTGCCGATCACGAATGCGATGTTGGCGACGTCGCCGCGGTTCTCGGCATCGGGCTCGGCGATCGCGCCGCGGTGGGCGAAGACGCCGGGGGCGATCTCGGTGAAGGAGAGGTCCGCGACGGGGCGGGGGGCGCAGCGGGGCGCGCCCGCCGCCTCCTCCGGCACCGCGGGCGGACGCTCCGACAGTGCCGCCATGCAGGCCGACGGGGTATCGGCGCCGTAACCGGGCAGGAGCGCGACCCGGCACGGGCCCCCGGCGGCGAGGCAGAGGGTGACGAACGCCTCGAACATCGCGGACCTCCCGCCGCCGATCCTGACCGCGTTCGTGCCCCGGCGCCACACATCCGAAAGGTTGAATTCTGGTGCTGCCGCGCCTGTGCTACACTCCGCGAACTCGGAGGGAGGACCGGCATGAGAGAGTTTCCGCACCGCGCGGCGCTGGTGGCGCTGGCACTTGCTTTCCTGCCCGTCGGTTCGGGTGCGGCCGAGGCCCCGATGATCGAAAGCCCGACCTGGGGCGAGATCGCCGGCGACATTGTCGGCGACGCGGTTCCTGCGGACGGCGCGGCACTTCTTGCGCTCGACACGCCGCTGCGTGCGGAGGATGCGGCCACGGTGCCCGTCGTCATCACCCAGACCGATCCCGGCCCGTCGATCACCGGCCTGAAGCTCGTCATCGACGAAAATCCAGCGCCGCTGGCCGGCAGCTTCGCCTTCGGGCCCGCGATGCATCCCCTGAAGTTCGAGGCACGGGTGCGCGTGAACCAGTACTCCAACCTCCGCGTCATCGCCGAGACGGCGGAGGGCAGTTTCATGACCGGACGCTTCGTCAAGGCATCGGGCGGCTGTTCCGCCCCGGCGACGAAGGACCCGGCGGCGGCCCTCGCGGGCATGGGCGAGATGCGGCTGAAGCTCTTCGCGCCCGAGCCGGCGCAGGTGTCCGGCCAGCGGCGCGAGGCCCAGATCATGATCCGCCACCCCAACTACTCGGGGCTCCAGCGCGACCAGATCACCCAGCTCTTCATCCCGGCGCATTTCATCGACCGGCTGGAGGTGCGGCAGGGCGACGAGATGCTCTTCACGATGGAGGGCGGCATCTCGATCTCGGAAAACCCGGTCTTCCGCTTCGACTACACCGACAACGGTGCGCCGGCGCTGACAGTCCATGCGACGGACACCGAGGGCAACGTCTTCGACGCCGAGCTTCCGAAGGACCCGCCGGCTTGAGGCGGATCAGAAGCAGGTGATCTCCGCCTCCGCCTGGGCGCGGCGGAGGGTGGCGACGGCCTCGGTCGCCACGTGCATCGTCTTGAAGGCCGAAAGCTGCTCGCCCGTTCCCTGCTGGAGCATCAGCACCGTCTCGGCCTCCACATACCTGTCGTAGGGCAGGATTGAGGCGATGACGTCGATCGAGCAGGCGCATTTCCTCAGCGTGATGCGGTCCTGCCCGTTGGCAGCCATGCAGCCGAAGACATAGTCGGCCCGGGCCTCCGTCGGGTAGTCGTTCAGCCGCTCGGCCAGGTCCTGCGCCGAGGCCGCGGGGGCGGCCAGAAGGGCGGCGAGGGCAAGAGCCGGCGCGCGCGTCATTCCGCCGCTCCCGGGACGAAGGTGATCGCGTTCGTGTAGCCGGGCCCATCCGAGCCGTCCGGCGCGGGGGCGCTGGCCCTCAGCGTGTAGTACCAGCCGGGCACGGCGTCAGAGACCTGCGCGGTGATGGCGAGGTCGGCAAAGCCGGCCATCCGGTCGCGCGCGGCATCCTCGGCGAAGGGATGCAGGACGAGTTCCTGACCGGTGACTGTCTCCCCGCCCGCGAGGCTGAGCGTGACGGGGCGCACCTCGGCCTCGGCCAGCATCGCCTCCTTGATCCGGTTGCGGATGTAGAAGGGGCTGCCGCCCGCCTGGTTGGCCATGTCGCGGAGCACCGTTTCAAGGAAATACATGATCAGCGGATTGCCTACCGAGGCCGGGAATCGGCCGGCCTGCTGGCGGTGCTGGCCGTCCTCGACCGTCAGTTCCACCTCGTCGCCGGGCCGGAGCGCGAGGACGAGCGCCTGCGGGGAACCGGCAAGGGGTGCCTCTCCCGCGCGTTCCGGCGCCGAGCGGCCGGCGCGTGCGACCGAATAGGCCAGCTCGCTGCCCTCCGCCATGCCGTCGAGCACCCCTTCGCGGAAGAGAATCTCGTAGCCCGGCGCGGCCTCTGCCACGCCCCCGTCGCCAAGGCCCGCAAGCAACGCCAGCAACACGATCCGCAGCCGCATGCCCTCCTCCCTCCCTGGAAGATGCCGTTTCCACTGCAAGGGTAAGCCGCCGCCGCCCCAAGTCACCAAGGACTTTGGTCGGTGCTTTCGCTCAGGCGACGTTTCGGCGGGTCTTCCAGTCGATCAGGGCCCTGAGCCGGGCAAGCTGCACCGGCTTCGTCAGGACGGAAAAGTCCATGCGCTCGCCCAGCTGAAGAAGGGCCTTCGACCGGTTGGCGGTGATGATGATCGCGGGGATATCGGCGCCGGCGGCCTGCCTCAGCGCGCGGATCGTCGCCACGCCGTCGTCGCCGTCGTCGAGCTGGTAGTCGGCCAGGATGATGTCGGGCGCCGTGCCGAGGCCCGCCATGAGGTCGAGCGCGCCCGTGGTCGATGCGGTGGCCAGCACGCTCGCCCCCCAGCCGTCCAGCTTCTGCACCGTCGCGTGCAGCACGTCGGCGTCGTTCTCGACGACCATCACGATCCGGTCGAGCGCGCCCTGCGGCCGGGAGTCGCCCGGATGCAGTGGCACCGCGTCGGCCTCTTCGGGGGGCGCGAGCGGCACTTCGATCGAGAAGACCGAGCCCTTTCCGGGCTGGGACCTGAGCCCCACCCGATGACCGAGGTGCCGGCAGGCGCGTTCGACGATCGAAAGACCAAGGCCCATGCCGGCGCCGCCGCGCGCCTTGTCGATGCGGGTGAACTCGTTGAAGATGCGGCGCCGGTCCGCCTCTGCGATGCCGATGCCGGAATCCCACACCTCGATCCGCAGCTTCTGGCCCGTGACCCTGCACCCGACGAGCACGCGGCCCCGCTCGGTGTACTGGATCGCGTTCACGACGAGATTCTGGATCGAGCGCATCAGGTAGCGCTGGTCGCTGCGCACCCAGCGGCCGCAGGGCCGGACGCGAAGCGAGAGACCCTTTTCGGCCGCGAGCGGCGCAAGGTCCTCGGCAAGGCTCTGGAGCGGCGCGTCGAGGGCGAAGGCGGTGACGTTGAACTCCGCCCCCGGGCTGTCCAGCCGGGAGATGTCGAGAAGAGCGTGAAGGAGCGTCTCGATCGAGGCGAAGGAGCGGCTGATGCGTTCGACGGTGTCGGCTGCGGCGGGTTCGCAGACACGTTCCTTCAGCGTCGAGATGTAGAGCTTGGCGGCGTTGATCGGCTGCAGGAGGTCATGGCTCGCCGCGGCAAGAAACCGCGTCTTGGAAGCATGGGCTGCCTCGGCCGCCTCCTTGGCCTCGCGCAGCGCCTCCTCGGCCTCGGCCTGTTCGGTCGCATGCAGGCGCAGGAGCCGGTTCGCCTCCGTCAGCGCCTGCGTGCGTTCCGCCACGCGCCGCTCCAGCGTCTCGTTGATCCGCTCGCGCGCCGCGGCGGCTTCCATCTCCACCGTGACGTCGCGGAGCGAGACGATGAAGCCGTGGTCGGGCAGGGGATGGACATGGATGTCGAGGCTGACGCCGTCGGGGCGGCGGAACCGTTCCTGCACGATGCCGCCGCGGCGCAGGAGGCGCGCCCAGCCGTCGACGTCCGACCGCCCCGAGGCGGAACCGTGCGGACGCAGCGCCTCGAAACGGTCGATGTACTCGGTGATCCGCTGGAAGCCGGTGCCCTTGCGCAAAAGCGCCAAGGGAACGCCGAGGAGGGCACCGAAGCGGTCGTTCCTGACAAGGAGCGCGCCGTCGGCCGAAAAGGTACAGACGCCCAGCGACATGTGGTCGAAGGCCGCCTGCAGGAAGCGCGCGTGTTCGTCGATAAGCCTGTCCTTCTCGCGCTGGTTCTGCCGCACGAGGTCGGTGATCTCGGTCTGCAGGATCGCGATGTTGCCGGAATTGGTTTCCCGGCAGGACATCTGGAACCAGCGGTCGTTCTTCAGCCCGAGGACATGGCTCGCATAGCGCCGGTCACGCGGCTGGACGGTGGCGAGCGCGGCTGCCGACGGGGCGCCGCCGTCGGCGGCGGCGATAAAGCGGCTTCGTGCGACGGCATCGAGATAGTCCTCGAAGCCGAGACCCGGCTCGATCAAGGGCTCCACATCGGGCAGCAGGCGGCGGAAGAAGTCGTTGCAGACCTGCAGCCGGTCCTCGGAGAAGAGCGCGAAGCCGCCTTCCACCGCCACCATCGCATCGGCGAGATGGCGGCTCATCCGCTCCTGCGAGCGCTGCGCGCGTTCAAGTTCCGAGGAGGCGCGGCCGAGCGTGTCGAGCGCGACCTCCAGGTCCTTGGTCTTCTCCCAGACCGCGGCCTGCAACGCGATCGCCGACTGGAAGAGCGAGAAGGCGGAACCGCCGACCTCGTGGCCCCGGTCGGCCCGCCGGATCAGGGCGTCGATGATCCGGGCCTGTTTTTCCACCTGCAGGGCAAGCGGGTCGTCGGTGTCGATCACAGCGCGGCCTCCGCCCTTTGCCGAAAGAAGGCGATGCCGACGAAGGTCTGGTTCACGTGCACGCCGAGATGCTGTTCGCCGTAGGTGTTGAAGCCCACGACCCGGTGGGTGCGGAAGCGTTCGGAGGCTTCGTCCTCCAGTCCCTTGTGGGCGATCTCGAGCTTTCTCAGGATGCAGTCGAAGCCGAGGATGAGATCAGGTGGTGCGCCGGCCTCGTCGGCGACGGTGAGGCCCGCGTCGAGCGTGCGGATGATCTCCTTGCCGCGACCGAGCGTCAGGATGAGTCCGTCGTCGATGGCCGAGAGGAAGGTCAGCCCGCCGTCCTGCCGCATCTCCTGGATCGCGCGGACGTGGTAGGTATGGCCCGAGCGGACGAGCACCGGGTTCTCGGCGAAGATGATGGGCGAGAGCTCGTCATGGCGCACGCCGACGAGCCGGGCATATTCCGTCGCGGCCGGTGTCCCGTTGATCTCCAGCACCAGCCGCTCGTCCGGAACGGCGCGGGTGACGACCATGCGCTTGTCGGTCGGCGTGAAGTGGTCGAACCCGAGGCCCCGGAAGCCGAGGTCGGTCTCGAGCAGGAGGAGAAGGGCGGCGTCGCGGTGGAAGGCGCCGTTGTGGAGCACGTGGGTCTCGGCGAACTCGAGCCCGTCGCCCGCCGAGCCGCCGAAGACGGGAATGTCCTTCAGCCCCGCCTCGAGCGCCGCGACAAGGATGTCTTCCTGCTTCGAAAGCCCGTCGGCGAAGATGAGCGCGAGCCGCCGCCGGCCGGCCGTCGCCGGAAAGCGCGCGGCCAGCCGCTCGGTCTGGCTGACGATGTCGGCAATGCGGACCGGGGTGAGCGGCTTGATGAGCGCCGAGGCCACGCGGAAATGCGCGCGCCGGAAGGCGAGCGCCACCATCCCGTCGCTGTCGTAACCCCTGGGCGTGATCTGGCCCGCCGTGGTGCAGCCGAAGACGGCGGTGGCGGGCATCTGCCGGGCGAGGGCCGCGGCCAGACCCGCGCGGTCCATCCGGTGCGGGACGAAGAGAAGGACGAAGCTCGCCTCGACCTGGGCGAGCCGGCCGGCGATCTCGGCCACGGCGGCCTCGGGCGCCGAGGCATAGGTCACGGCAATGGCGACCGCCTCGGCCGGGCACGTGTCCAGATCGCGTGGCATGGTCGTCCTCCCCCCCCCGGCGCCTCCCCGAGCCCGCCGCCTATTGCAGATGGTGGCGGATCGAGACCTCGCGCACGAGGAGCGCCGCCTGGGTGCGGTTCTGCACCCCGAGCCGGCGCAGAAGGGCCGTGATATGCGCCTTCACCGTCGCCTCGGCCAACTGCATCTCGTAGGCAATGAGCTTGTTGGGCTTGCCCTTGCAGATCAGCGACAGGATTCGCGCCTGCTGCTGGGAAAGCCCCGCGATCTTGCGCGAGACCTCGGCGATGCTCGGGTCGTCCCCCGCCGGCCGGGTCGGCGCCTTGTAGCCTGCGGGCACGTAGGTCTTGCCGTCCCATATCTCAATCATGGCCTCGCGCAGCGTCTCCCGCGCGGCATCCTTGGGGATGAACCCGGCGGCACCGGCCGAGAGCACGGACTGCACGACCTCGTCCGAGGCGAAGGCGGAGATCACAACCACCGGCACGTCCGGCGCCTTGTCCTTGATCTTCAGGAATCCGCTCAGCCCCGAGACATCGGGCAGGTTGAGGTCCAGCACGACGAGATCGGGCGCGAAGCGTGACCGCAGCACCTGAAGCGCATCGGTCAGCGAAGAGGCCTTGCGCACCCGCCGCATGTTGAAGACCGTCTCCATCATCGAGGCGAGCGCGTCGCAGTAGAGCGGGTGATCGTCGATCACGAGCGCCGAGTGGATCGGCACCGCATGCGCGGCGTCGGCTTTCCGTGTCATCAGGGCTCCTCCCATGACCGGCGACGCTTCGCGGGTTCCCGCCCCGCGCCGCCCGGCTGTTCCCGCCAGGTCGTGGCCGCCGATTTGTTTCCTGATTGTCCGCCGTCAACTCTATGCACGGAAGACGTGCGCAGGCAAGCGCGCTGACGCCCGCCATGCCCGCCCCGTCGGCGGCCCGGCGCCGGACCGCGCAGGGGGGCGGTCAGGCCCGGGATCCGGTGACGGTTGCGCAGGAGGCCGCCGGGGAGGACACTGGGGACGGTGGAGGAGTTGGGCGGCTGAGGGAAGCGGCGATGCGGCTCTGGAGCATACTGGCGCTCGGTGCAATCATGGCGGCCGGCCCGGCGTGGGCGCAGGACCCCATGGCCGGCGTCGATCTTTCCGCGCCGAAAATGACCGAGGCCGGGATGACCCGGGCGGAGGTCGCGGGGCTGGTCGCGTCCGGCCGGCCGGTCGACCTCTCCGGGCAATGGCTGAACGGGCTCGACCTGTCCGGTCTCGACCTCTCCGGGGTGAACCTTCGAGCCGCGTCGCTGAACCGCGCGTCGCTCAGGGGCACACGGCTTGCGGGGGCGGTGCTCGATCAGGCCTGGATGCTTGGGGCAGACCTTGCGGGCGCCAACCTCGACGGGGCGAGCCTGTTCCAGACGCAGCTTCGGGGCGCGACGCTCGTCCGCGCCACAGCGCGGGGCGCGCGCGCGGCCGGCGATTTCACCGGGGCGGACCTGACGGGGGCGGATTTCACCGGGGCGGATTTCTCGGCCGACATGCGCAACCAGTCCATGGGCCTCATGCGCGGCGTGCTGCGCCAGGCGAGGGCTGCGGGCGCGATCTTCCGCGACGCGCGGATGGCGCGGGCAGACATGGAGTTCGCCGACCTTTCGGGCGCCGATTTCACCGGGGCGGACCTCTCGATGGCCACGCTCGGCGGCGCGAATCTCGAAGGCGCGGATGTGGCGGGAGCGGTCTTCGTCGACGCCGACCTCACGTCGGCGCGCCTGAAGGACCTCCGGAATGCCGACGCAGCGGCGCTCGCCCGGGCGCGGAACCTCGACCGGGCGCTTCGCGACTGACTATCGCGCCTCGGCCGCCGCCACGTGGCGCTTCACGGCGAGGAAACTGTCGGGCGTGACCGAGATGGAGTCGATCCCCGCCTCGACGAGGATCCGCGCGAAATCGGGGTCGTTGGACGGGGCCTGCCCACACAGACCGACCTTGCAACCCGCCTTGTGCGCCCGTTCGATCACGGTTCGGATCATCCACAGCACGGCGGGGTCGCGTTCGCGGAAAAGGGGCGCCAGCGCCTCGCTGTCGCGGTCCACGCCGAGGGTGAGCTGGGTGAGATCGTTCGAGCCGATGGAGAAGCCGTCGAACCTCTGGGCGAACTCTTCGGCGAGGATCACGTTCGACGGAATCTCGCACATCACATAGACCTGAAGCCCGCCCTCGCCGCGCACGAGCCCGTTCGCGGCCATCACCTCCAGCACCCGGTCGGCCTCTTCCGGCGAGCGGCAGAAGGGGATCATCACGATGACGTTGGTGAAGCCCATCTCCTCCCTCAGCCGCCGGATCGCCCGGCATTCCAGAGCGAAGCCGTCGCGGTAGGCATCCGAGTAGTAGCGCGAGGCGCCGCGAAAGCCGATCATCGGGTTCTCCTCGGCCGGCTCGAACTGCCGCCCGCCCAGAAGCTCGGCATATTCGTTGGTCTTGAAATCGCTCATCCGCACGATCACGGGTTTCGGGAACCAGGTCGCGGCGATGCGCGAGAGGCCCATGGCGAGGCTCTCGACGAAATAGTCGGTGCGCTCGGCATGGCCCCGCGTCAGCCGGTCGATCTCCGCCTTCGCGGCCTCGTCCTTCAGGTCCGCATAGCGGGTCAGCGCGAGCGGATGGACGCGGACCGCGTTGGTGACGACGAACTCCATCCGCGCCAGCCCGACGCCGTCGACCGGCAGCCGCCACCAGCGCGCGGCGGCGGCGGGGTTGGCGAGGTTCAGCATCACCTTCGTCCGCGTCCCGGGCACGGCATCGAGCCTTATGTCCTCGACCGTCACTTCGGCGGCGCCGGCATAGACGAATCCCTCCTCGCCCTCGGCGCAGGAGACCGTCACCTCCTGCCCGTCATGGAGGACGTGCGTCGCGTTGCCGGTGCCCACGATGGCCGGAAGGCCAAGCTCCCGGCTGACGATGGCGGCGTGCGAGGTGCGCCCGCCGTGGTCGGTGACGATGGCGGCGGCGCGCTTCATCACCGGCACCCAGTCGGGGTCGGTCGTGGAGGTGACGAGCACGGCGCCGTCGACGAAGCGGTCGATCTCGGCGGCGGAGTTCAGGAGACAGACCTCTCCCGTGGCAACCGCCTCGCCGACACTCAGGCCGGTCGTCAGCACCGGCCCCTTGGCCGTCACGCTGTAGCTGCTGAAGGCGGCCGCCTCGGCGCGCGATTTCACCGTCTCGGGCCGGGCCTGCACGATGTAGAGCACCCCCGTCTCGCCGTCCTTCGCCCATTCCATGTCCATCGGCTGGCCATAGTGGTCCTCGATCACCGAGGCCTGTCGCGCGAGGGCAAGGATTTCGGCGTCGGAGAGCACGAAGGACTCCCGCTCGGCCCTGGATGTCGGCACGTTTCGCGTGGGCCGGGCCGCGCCCTTCGCGTAGATCATCTTCTGTTCCTTCCCGCCGAGCGACTTCGCAAGGATCGGCTTCAGTCCCTCGCGCGACAGGAAAGGCTTGTAGACCTGGTATTCGTCGGGATCGACCGCGCCCTGCACGACGTTCTCGCCGAGCCCCCAGGCGGCGTTGATCAGCACGACCTTGTCGAAACCCGACTCCGTGTCGATGGAGAACATGACACCCGAGCCGCCGAGGTCGGAGCGCACCATGAGCTGCACGCCGACCGAGAGCGCGACCTTCTCGTGCGCGAAGCCCTTCAGCGTGCGGTAGGTGATCGCCCGGTCGGTATAGAGCGAGGCGAAGC
>NZ_JAYRTX010000030.1:0-30902 GCF_041919395.1 Albidovulum sp. | reverse complement strand
AGACCGACCGTCGCACCGCCTTCTACGGCACCGCCCCCGGCGGGCTCGTGGAGACCGTGCAGATGGGCGAGGAGGCGGGCGCGGACATCCAGATGCTCGCCATGCTTCAGTTCCTCCGGCTCATCATCACCATCGTCTTCGTTCCCCTCGCCTTCACCTGGATGGAGGGCCATGCGGTCGGCTCCGCCGGGGGCGCTCGGGTCGCCGGCGCGGCGCTTCATGCGGCCGATGTCGGCATTCTCGCCGTCTGCGCCGTCGTGGGCGCGGTCATCGGCCTTCGCCTGAAGCTGCCGGCGGGCCATGTGCTCGGCCCGATCGTGCTGTCGGGGGCGGCCCATGTCGCGGGGCTGACGCAGGCGGTGCCGCCCGGCTGGATGATCGCCGCCGCGCAGGTGGTGATCGGCACCTCGCTCGGCGTCCGGTTCGCGGGAATGCCGAAGGGGCGCATCCTCGTCGCGCTGCGGCTCGCCCTCATGAACGCGGTCCTGACCATCGGCACCGCGGTGGGCTTCGCCTTTGCCGTCGCGCCGGTCACCGGCGAGCCGGTGCGCGCCGTCTTCCTCGCCTTCGCGCCGGGCGGACTGGTGGAGATGGGTCTGATCGCGCTCAGCCTGAAGATGTCGATCCTCTACGTGACCGCGCATCACCTGCTCAGGATCATCCTTGCGGTGAGTTTCGTGAGGGCGTTCGGGCGACGGGTGGGCTAGCCGGGAAGGCAGCCGGCGGGACCGTCAGACCTCCTCGACCATCAGCACTCCGGCCATCGCCTTGATCGCCCCCTTGATCTGCGGGTTCACGGGGAAGTCGCGGCCGGTCGAGACCTCCACCTCCTCGCCCGTGTCGCGGTTGGCTATGCAGAAGAGGATCGGGCCGCGCGATCGGATCTTCGCCTCTGCCGCGATGCGGGTGAGAAGCGCCGCGACCGAGGCCACCGCCTCCGCACCGTCGATATGGATCCTGAGCCCGACGCCGCCCGCGTCGGCCACGACGCCTTCCATCGGCGCGACGGACCGCGCGACGGGGTCGAACTGGCCCTCGTTGAAGCGCGCCTCGAGCGTCATCACCACTTGCGGCGTCTGGTCGAAAACCCGGCGGCAGGCGTCGAAATCCTCGGGGAAAAGCGCCATGCCGGCGACCTGGCCGGTCGGGTCCGAGATGTTCATGCGGAAGAAGCGGTTGCCGCGTGCGGACTTGCGTTCCTGCAGGCCAGAGACGAGGACGCCGACGCGCGCCACCGCCGCGCCGTCGCGTTCGGCCTTCTGCTGCAACTCGGCCAGCGTCAGGAGCCCCTTGCGCTTCAGCGCGGGGGCGTAATCGTCGAGCGGGTGGCCGGAGAGATAGAAGCCCACCGCCTGGTGTTCCTGCGCCAGACGGTCTGCGGGCATCCAGTCCTCGGCCTGCGGCAGGCGCGGTTCCGGCAGGTCCTCCCCCGCCTCGCCGAAGAGCGACACCTGGGCGGAGGCGCGCCCCTCGTGCACTGCGGCCGACCAGGCGACGAGCGGATCGAGCGCCGCCAGAACCCTCGCACGGTTGGGGTCGAGCACATCGAAGGCGCCCGCGCGGGCGAGCATCTCCAGCGGCCGTTTGCCGATGCGCTTGAGGTCCACCCGGCGCGCGAAGTCGAAGAGCGTGGCGAAGGGCCGCTGCCCCCGCGCCTCGGTGATGAGCCGCATCGCCTCCACTCCCACGTTCTTAAGGGCGCCGAGCGCGTAGACGATCTGGCCGTCTGCCACCGAGAAGGTCGCCGCCGACCGGTTGACGCAAGGCGCCACGATGGCGAGCCCGAGGCCGCGGCGCACCTCTTCCGCATAGATCGCGAGCTTGTCTGTCAGGTGGATGTCGCAGTTCATCACGCCCGCCATGAACTCCACCGGATGGTTGGCCTTCAGCCATGCGGTCTGGTAGCTGACGACGGCATAGGCGGCGGCATGCGACTTGTTGAAGCCGTAGTTCGCGAATTTCTCCAGCAAATCAAATACTTCTACGGCCTTCTTCCGATCGACGCCATTGTCGACAGCGCCCGCGACGAACTTCGGGCGCTCCTTGTCCATCTCCTCCTTGATCTTCTTGCCCATGGCCCTGCGCAGCAGGTCGGCGCCGCCGAGCGAGTAGCCCGCCATGACCTTGGCAATCTCCATCACCTGTTCCTGATAGACGATGATGCCTTGCGTCTCGGCGAGGATGTGGTCGATGGAAGGGTGAATACTTTCAAGCTCTTTGACACCGTTCTTCACATCGCAGTAGGTCGGGATGTTCTCCATCGGGCCGGGACGGTAGAGCGCCACGAGCGCGACGATATCCTCGATGCAGGTCGGTTTCATCCGGCGGAGCGCATCCATCATGCCGGAGCTTTCCACCTGGAACACGGCGACCGTCCTGGCACTGGCGTAGAGCCGGTAGGTCGCTGCATCGTCGAGCGGGATGGCGTTGATCTGGTCCACGGCGCCCTCGGGCGGGTCGTAGAGGCGGCGCCCGTCGGCGGCGATGTGCAGGTGCCGCCCCTGCGCCCGGATCAGGTCTGCCGCGTTCTGGATCACGGTCAGCGTCTTCAGCCCGAGGAAGTCGAACTTCACCAGCCCCGCGGCCTCGACCCATTTCATGTTGAACTGGGTCGCGGGCATGGTCGAGCGCGGGTCCTGGTAGAGCGGCACCAGCTCGTCGAGCGGCCGGTCCCCGATCACCACCCCCGCGGCATGGGTGGAGGCGTTCCGCAGGAGCCCCTCGATCTTCTGGCCATAGTCGAGAAGCCGCCGCACGACCTCCTCGGCGCGCGCGGCCTCCCTCAGCCGCGGCTCGTCCGCGAGCGCCTTCTCGATCGAGACCGGCTTCACCCCCTCGACCGGGATCAACTTCGACAGCCGGTCAACCTGGCCATAGGGCATCTGCAGGACGCGGCCCACGTCGCGGACGGCGGCCTTGGAAAGGAGCGCGCCGAAGGTGATGATCTGCGCCACCCGGTCGTGGCCGTAGCGCTCCTGCACGTAGTGGATGACCTCCTCGCGCCGGTCCATGCAGAAGTCGATGTCGAAGTCGGGCATGTTAACCCGTTCCGGGTTGAGGAACCGCTCGAACAGAAGCGAATAGCGCAGCGGATCGAGGTCGGTAATCGTCAACGCGTACGCCACGAGAGAACCCGCGCCGGAGCCCCGGCCGGGCCCCACGGGAATGGCCTTCGCCTTGGCCCACTTGATGAAGTCGGCGACGATCAGGAAGTAGCCGTGAAAGCCCATCTGCTCGATGATGCCAAGCTCGAAGTCGAGCCGGGCCTGATAGTCCCCGACAGGGACCGCATGAGGGATGACGGCGAGCCGCGCCTTCAGCCCCTCGATGGCCTGGCGGCGGAGTTCCCGCACCTCGTCCTCGGCGAAACGCGGCAGGATCGGCTTGCGCTTGGACACGGCGAAGGCACAGCGCCGCGCGATCTCCACGGTGTTTTCGACCGCCTCGGGCAGGTCGGCGAAGAGGGCCGCCATCTCCTCAGGAGATTTCAGGTAGTGCTGCGGGGTGAGGCGGCGGCGCGGTTCCTGCTGGTCGACGTAGGCCCCTTCCGCGATGCAGATCAGCGCGTCGTGCGCCTCGAACATCTCCGGCCCCGGGAAATAGACGTCGTTGGTGGCAACCAGCGGCAGGCCGAGCGCGTAGGCCATCTCGACATGCCCGCGTTCGGTCAGCCGCTCGGCCGCGGCGTAGTTCCCGCCATCGCCGGGGTGGCGCTGAAGCTCCACGTAGAGCCGTTCCGGGAAGGCGGCGGCGAGGCGCCTCAGCATCGCCTCCGCCTTGGCGCCCTGCCCGGCCTGGAGATGCCGGCCCACCGGCCCGTCGGGCCCGCCGGTGAGGCAGACGACGCCCGTCGCATGGTGCTCCAGCTCTTCCAGCGTAACATGCGGCAGCGACCCGTCGCCGCGCATGTAGAGGCGCGAGTTGAGCTTCATCAGGTTCATGTACCCGGATTCGTCCTGCGCTAGGAGAACGAGGGGCGCATAGGGCCTCGGCCTTTCGCCAGGCTGGACCGGATCGAAATCGACCGCGACCTGGCAGCCGACGATCGGCTGCACGCCCGCCCCCGTGGCCAGCACCGAGAATTCGAGCGCCGCGAACATGTTGTTCGTGTCGGTCACGGCAACCGCGGGCATCCCCATCCGGTCGCAGAGCCCGACGAGTTTCTTCACCGGCACCGCCCCTTCGAGGAGCGAGTATTCGGTGTGGACGCGGAGGTGGATGAATCGGGGAAGTCCGGACATGGGACGAGACTAGCGGAGCGGCCGGGCGGGCGAAAGCGGCTCCCCTTTCGCTCCGGATATGTTCCAGGGACCCGACCGCAGCGCCGCCCCCAACCCCCGCGTCAGGGCGCCACGTGGTAGTCGCGGATGCGGCCGCGGAAGTAGGGCTCGTAGCCCGTCCCTGGCCAGACATAGCCGACCTCGCCGTATTCCGGCAGCCGGCGCGGGCCGATCTGGCGGTAGTCTGCGAAGGTGCCGCGCCAGTCGAGCGTCGCATTCATGCCGGCGGCATCGCGTGCGGGGCGGCCCGATGCCTCCATCCCGACGATGTCGCCCGCGGCATCGAAGCGGAAGGTGACGCGGGCGGTGCCGCCTTGCGTGGCGAGCCGCACCTCGACCCGGTCGGGGCCGGTCACGCGCCAGGCGAGCTCCGGGTTGCCGAGGATCGCGTCAGGCGCCCAGGGCAGTTCCGCGAGATAGCGGAACGCCTCGCCGAGCGCGAGGTCGCGCCCCGACATCCGCGCCACGGGCACCGAGCCGAAGAGGCGCGCCTCCAGCACACCCTCGGCGCCGACATAGGCGTCGACGACCCTCAGGTGCTGCACCGGGCCGAGCGACTGGCGCGCATCCCAGAGAAAGCCCGCACGGCCGAGCGCCACGACCTGCCAGGCGACAGTGCGGGTGAAGCGGCCGCCCTTCCTGAGCCTGAGTTCGCCGTCCTGTGCGAAGGAGGCGAGGCGGAGCCCGGCACCGGGCTCGACCCCGGCGCGGCGGGCGAAATCGGCGACAAGCGACGGCAGCCGGCCCTCGAGGCTGCGCGTTGCCGGCGTGTCGTGAAGCCGTGCGGCCAGCCCGAGGATGCGCGCGCGGAACCGTGCCGCAGCCACCGTCTGCGCACCGACGAGCCCGAGCGCAGCGAGGATGAAGACGGCGGCGGCGGTTTCCATGCTGGCTCCTCCCTGGCCGCGAGGGCGCTGCAGTTGCGCCATCATAGGAGCGGCCGGGCGGTGAGCGCCAGCCTCTCGCGGGTCCCGGCGGCGGCCGCATCGCACCGGACATTCTCAGGAAAGTCCGAAAACATCTTTCGGACCCGCCCGAAAGGTTCCGCTTGCCTTGCTGCGGGCTTCGGCGCTTCATGGCGCAAGGGACGGACGCGCGAACCTGCTTTACGCCGCATCGGGCAGGCGCGCACGGGGGGGAATGCCCCCCAGGTCCGGGACGGGGAGAAGGCGGCAGGACCAGAGATGGCTGAGATCGGGTTTGTCCTCAATGGCGCACCGGTCCGTCTTTCCGCGACCTCACCGACTCGGACGCTTCTGGACTGGCTGCGCGAGGAGCGCGGGCTGACCGGCACCAAGGAGGGCTGCAACGAGGGCGATTGCGGCGCCTGCACGGTCATGGTGACAGACGAGAGTGGCACCCGCGCCCTGAATGCCTGCCTGCTTTTCCTGCCGCAGATCCATGGCAAGGCCCTGCGCACGGTCGAGGGACTCGCGGGGCCTTCGGCCGAACTGCATCCGGTTCAGGCGGCGATGGTCGCGCATCACGGCAGCCAGTGCGGATTCTGCACTCCGGGTTTCGTGATGTCGATGGCTGCGGCCCAGATCAATGGCCGGACCGACCACGATGACCTGCTCGCCGGCAACCTCTGCCGCTGCACGGGCTACGCGCCCATCATCCGCGCCGCAGAGGCGGTGGCGGGCACGCCCGCGCCCGACTGGCTGCGCGATGCGCCCGTCGCTGCCGGCCCGGCCCCCTTCGCGCCCGCATCCTCCGACGAACTGGCCGCGTGGTACGAGCGTCACCCCGACGCAGTGCTGATCGCGGGGGCGACCGACATCGGCCTCTGGGTGACCAAGCAACTCCGCGATCTGCCCGACGTCGCCTTCCTCCATGCCTGCAAGGACCTGCAGCGAATCGAGGAGGGGCCGCTGGGTTTTCGCATCGGCGCGGGCGTGACCATCGCGCGTCTTCGCGCCGCGATGACGGGTGCGCATCCCGCGTTCGCGGAATTGCTGAGGCGCTTTGCCTCCGAACAGGTGCGGCAGGCCGCGACGATCGGCGGCAACATCGCCAACGGCTCGCCCATCGGCGATGCCGCACCCGCGCTCATCGCCATGGGTGCGCGGCTCGGCCTGAGGAAGGGCAGCGCGCGGCGCGAGATCGCGCTCGAGGACTTCTTCCTCGACTACGGCCGGCAGGATCGCGCGAGGGGCGAATTCGTGGAGGTGGTGACGATTCCCGCGAGCGCCCCCGGCCTTGCCTGCTACAAACTGTCGAAAAGGTTCGATCAGGACATATCTGCCGTCTGCGGTTGCTTCAACCTGACGGTGGAAGGTTCGAGAATCGCAAGCGCGCGGATCGCTTTCGGTGGCATGGCCGGGACCCCGAGGCGCGCGTCGGCGGTGGAGGCGGCGCTTCTGGGGCGGCCCTTCGCGCGTGCCACCTTCGAAGCGGCGCTGCCCGCCTTCGCTGCGGATTTCACGCCGCTGACCGACATGCGGGCCTCGAAGGAGTACCGGCTGGAGACGGCCGCGAACATGCTTCTGCGCTATTTCCTCGAACGGACGGAGGTGCGGGTGAACGTGCTCGAGGCGGCGCCATGAGCGTTGCGAAGCCCCTGCCCCACGATTCGGCCCGGCTGCATGTGACGGGTGCAGCGCGCTACGTTGACGACCTGCCCCTGCCGGCCAGCACGCTGCATCTGGCCTTCGGCCTGTCCACCGTGGCACATGGCGACATCCTGTCGATGGACCTCTCCGAAGTCCGTGCGAGCCCCGGCGTCGTCGCGGTCTGGACCGCCGCCGACCTGCCGTTTGCCAACGACGTCTCTCCCTCCGTCCACGACGAGCCCTTGCTGGCGACGGACCGGGTGCATTACGTCGGCCAGCCGGTGTTCCTGGTCGCGGCGGAAAGCCACCTCGCGGCACGGAAGGCGGCGCGGAAGGGCAAGATCGCCTACCGCGACCTGCCGGCGATTCTCACCGTGGACGAGGCGCTGGAGGCGGAAAGCCGGTTCGAGGGCGGGCCGGTGATCTGGGCGCGGGGCAATGCCGAGGCGGCCATCGCCGCCGCGCCGCGCGTGATCGAGGGACGGCTCGAGATCGGCGGGCAGGAGCATTTCTACCTCGAGGGCCAGGCGGCGCTGGCCTTGCCGGCCGAGGGGGGCGTCACCGTCCATGCCTCAAGCCAGCATCCGACCGAGATCCAGCACAAGGTGGCCGAGGCGATCGGTGTGCCGATGAACGCCGTCAGGGTCGAGATGCGGCGGATGGGCGGCGGATTCGGCGGCAAGGAAAGCCAGGGCAATTCGCTCGCCGTCGCCTGCGCGCTGGTGGCGCGGGCCTTCGGACGGCCGGCGAAGATGCGCTACGACCGCGACGACGACATGATGATCACCGGCAAGCGCCACGATTTCCGCATCGAGTATCGCGCGGGCGTGGACGAAGGCGGCCGGATTCTCGGCATCAGGTTCCGTCACCTCGCCCGCTGCGGCTGGAGCCAGGACCTGAGCCTGCCGGTCTGCGACCGGGCCATGCTCCATGCCGACAATGCCTATCACCTGGAGCACATCCGCATCGACAGCCACCGGCTCAGGACCAACACCCAGTCCGCCACCGCCTTCCGCGGCTTCGGCGGGCCGCAGGGGATGCTCGGGATCGAGCGGGTGATGGATCACATGGCCCATGCGCTGGGGCTCGATCCGCTTCAGGTGCGGCGGGCGAATTTCTATGCGGAGGGTGCGGGAGCCTCCGGCGGGAGTATTTCGCCCACAGTGAAGGAGGGGCCGGAGGCGCCGCTGCCGCCGGGCGCGGCGGCGGGCGGGCGCCAGACCACGCCCTACCTGATGGAAGTGGAGGATTTTGTCCTGCACGGGCTGACGGCGCGGCTGGAGGAGACGAGCGGTTACGCGGCGCGAAGGGCGGCGGTGGCGGAATGGAACGCGCGGGAACCGGTGCTGAAGAAGGGGATCGCCCTCACCCCGGTGAAGTTCGGTATTTCCTTCACGCTCACCCATCTCAACCAGGCCGGCGCGCTCGTCCACGTCTACCAGGACGGGTCGATCCACCTCAATCATGGCGGGACCGAGATGGGCCAGGGGCTTCACCGCAAGGTGGCGCAGGTGGCGGCAGCGGCCTTCGGGGTGGACTCGGACGCGGTGGCGATCAGCGCGACGGACACCGGCAAGGTGCCGAACACCTCGGCAACGGCCGCCTCCTCGGGGGCGGACCTGAACGGGATGGCGGTGAAGGCGGCCTGTGACACGATCCGGTCGCGGATGGCCGAGTTCCTTGCGGAGGAACACCAGAGCGAGCCCCGCAAGGTGCATTTCGAGGAAGGTCGGGTCTTCGTTGGCGGCGCCGAGATGAGCTTCGCCGAGGCGGTGGCGCGCTGTTATCAGGGCCGCGTCAGCCTTTCCTCGACCGGGTTCTACGCGACGCCGCGGCTGAGCTGGGACCGCAAGGCCGGGCGCGGCCGGCCCTTCTTCTACTTCGCCTATGGCGCTGCGGTGAGCGAGGTCGTGATCGACACGCTGACCGGCGAGAACCGCATCCTGCGCGTGGACATCCTGCATGACGTCGGGGCGAGCCTGAATCCCGCGATCGACATCGGCCAGATCGAGGGCGGCTTCGTGCAGGGTGCAGGCTGGCTGACGACCGAGGAACTGGTCTGGGACGACAAGGGGCGGCTCAGGACCCACGCTCCCTCGACCTACAAGATCCCCGCCTGTTCCGACCGGCCGCGGGTCTTCAAAGTGGCGCTCTGGGACGGCGCCAACCGCGAAGAGACGATCTATCGGTCGAAGGCGGTGGGCGAGCCGCCGCTGATGCTGGGGATATCGGTCTTTTCGGCGCTGGCCGAAGCCTGCGCGGCCTGTGGCCCCCACTACCCCGACCTCCAGGCCCCGGCGACGCCGGAGGCGGTGCTGGCGGCGGTGAAGCGCGCGCGCGGACGGAATCGGGGGCAGACATGAGCTTCGACCGCGCAGCGCTGGCCCGGGCGATTGCCGCGCATGGCACGGTTGTGCGGGTCGTCGTCGCCGGGGTGCTGGGATCGGCCCCGCGCGAGGCGGGCGCGGCGATGCTGGTCTGGGCAGAGGGGCAGGAGGGCACGGTGGGCGGCGGCGCGCTGGAGTTCGCCGCGGCGGCACGGGCGCGCGAGGTCCTGGCGCGCGGCGGACCCGAGTGTGTCGACCGGGTGCCGTTGGGGCCGAACCTCGGCCAGTGCTGCGGCGGGGCCGTCATCCTCTTGTCGGAACTCTGGACAGCCGCGCGGCTTGCGACGCTCGGGCATGGCGCGGTGGCGGCACGCCCGCTGCCTGGCCAGGGCGGGGAGATGCCGCTCCCGGTGTCGCGGGTTCTGGCCCGGGCGCGGGCCGAAGGGGTCGCGCCATGGCCCGGCATCCTGCAGGGCTGGATGGTGGAGCCCGTCACTGCGGCAGAGCGGGAGGTCTGGGTCTGGGGTGCGGGGCATGTCGGCCGCGCGCTCGTGGCGGTTCTGGCCCCCCTGCCCGGGGTCCGGATCACCTGGGTCGATACCGATGCCGCGCGCTTCCCCGAGGATTTGCCCGAAGGTGTCGCGCAACGCATCGCGGCCGACCCCGCGACGCTCGTGGCCGAGGCCCCGGCGCAGGCAGAGCATCTGATCCTGACCTTCAGCCACGCGCTCGACCTTGCCCTCTGCCACGGGCTTCTCGGCCATGGCTTCGCCTCGGCCGGGCTGATCGGGTCGGCAACGAAGTGGGCCCGGTTCCGGTCGCGGCTGGCCGCGCTGGGGCACACGGAGGCGCAGATCGCGCGCATAAGCTGCCCGATCGGGGAGCCTGCCTTCGGCAAGCATCCGCAGGCCATCGCGGTGGGGGTGGCGGCCGGGATGCTCGCAGGGCGCGTCGCGCCGGCACGGAAAAGGGAGCGCGAAGGGTGACGCAGGGGGTTTCCGGGGAGGTGCTGCTGGACGTCGAGGGGATTGGCAAGTCCTATCCCGGCGTGCGCGCCAACGACGACGTGTCCTTCGCCATCGGCGCGGGCGAGGTCCATGCGCTTCTGGGCGAGAATGGCGCCGGCAAGTCGACGCTCGTGAAGATGATCTATGGCCTCGTCAGACCCGACGAAGGGCGCATGATCCTGCGCGGCGCGCCCTATGCGCCGGCCGAGCCCAGGGCGGCGCGGGCGGCGGGCGTGGCGATGGTGTTCCAGCACTTTTCCCTCTTCGAGGCGCTGAACGTCGCGGAGAACGTGGCGCTCGGCATGGACGACCCGCCGCCGATGCGGGACCTCGCCGGTCGCATCCGCGAGGTTTCGGAGGGCTACGGCCTGCCGCTCGACCCCGCGCGCCTGGTCGGCGATCTTTCGGCCGGAGAGCGGCAGCGGGTGGAGATCGTGCGCTGCCTTCTCCAGGACCCGAAGCTGCTGATCATGGACGAGCCGACCTCCGTGCTGACCCCGCAGGAGGTGGATATCCTCTTCGCGACGCTCCGCCAGCTTGCCGCCGAGGGCACGTCGATCCTCTACATCAGCCACAAGCTGGAGGAGATCCGCACGCTCTGCGACGCCGCGACGATCCTCCGCCGCGGCAAGGTCGTCGGCACCTGCGTGCCGCGCGAGGTCTCGGCGCGGGCGATGGCGGAAATGATGGTCGGGGCGAGCCTCAGCGCCCCCGCGCGCGCCACGGGCGAGCTTGGTCCCGTCGCGCTGACGGTGGAACGGCTCTCGGCCGCCTCGCCCTCTGCCTTCGGCACCAGCCTCAAGGAGGTCAGCTTCGAGGTCCGGCAGGGCGAGGTGCTCGGCATCGGGGGGGTTGCCGGCAATGGCCAGGACGAGCTTCTGGCGGCATTGTCCGGCGAGGCGCGAACGGGGCGCGAGGTGGTCCGCGTCCATGGCAAGGGCATCGGCCACCTGGGGCCGAACGAGCGGCGGCAGGCGGGGCTGTGCACGGCGCCGGAGGAGCGGCTCGGCCATGCCGCGGCGCCCGACATGAACCTGGTCGAGAACGCGCTTCTGTCCGGCTCCGTGCGCAAGGGGCTGGTGCGGCGGGGGTTTGTCGACTGGACGGGGACGCGTGCCTTCGCCGAGGCGGTCGTCCGGACCTTCGACGTGCGTACCCCCGGCACCGGGACGGCGGCGCGTGCGCTGTCAGGGGGCAACCTGCAGAAATTCGTGCTCGGCCGGGAAATCCTGCAAGAGCCGGAGATCATCGTGGTGAACCAGCCGACCTGGGGCGTGGATGCGGCCGCAGCGGCCTTCATCCGGCAGGCGCTGCTGGACCGGGCCGCCAAGGGCGCGGCCGTCGTCGTCATCAGCCAGGACATCGACGAGATCATGGAGATTGCCGATCGTTTCGCAGCACTGAACGAGGGGCGGCTGTCGGAGCCGGTGCCGGTGGCGGGGCTGACGCTGGAGCGGATCGGCCTCATGCTCGGCGGCTCGCACGGGATGCATCGGGCCGAAGCGCAGGCCGGGGAGATCCGTCATGCTGAGGCTTGAGAAGCGCCCCACCCCGTCGCGGGCCTGGGCCTGGGGGACGCCGTTCCTGGCCGTCCTCCTCACGATGATCGCGGGCGGCGCGCTCTTCGCCGCCCTCGGCAAGGACCCCGTGGCGGTCGTCAGGACGATCTTCTGGGACCCCCTCTTCGGCGAGTTCGCCTTCTACCTGCGCGGCCAGCTCCTGGTGAAGGCGGGGCCGCTCACGCTGATCGCGGTCGGGCTCGCGCTCGGGTTCCGGGCCGGCATCTGGAACATCGGGGCCGAAGGGCAGTACATCATCGGCGCGATCGTCGGCGCGAGCGTGGGGCTTGCCGTCTACCCGACGGAGAGCCGGCTCGTCTTCCCGCTGATGATCCTTGCGGGCGGCTTCGGCGGCTGGCTCTGGGCGATGATCCCGGCGATCCTGAAGACGCGGTTCAATACCAACGAGATTCTCGTCTCGCTGATGCTCGTCTATGTGGCCGAGACGATCCTGTCGAAGGCGGCGACGGGTTTCCTGCGCAACCCCGAAGGCGCCGGCTTCCCCGGAAGCCGCAACTTCTCGTCCTATCCGGCTGCGCGGAACCCCGAGCTGATCGCCGGGACGGGGATGCACTGGGGCGTCGTCGCGGCCTTCGTCGTGGTGATCGCGGCCTATGTCCTTCTCCAGCGTCACCTTCTCGGCTTCCAGATACGGCTCGCGGGCCAGGCGCCGCGTGCTGCCCGCTTCGCCGGCGTCAGCCCGAACCGGCTGGTGATCTTCTGCCTCGGCGCCTCGGGCGCTCTCGCGGGGTTTGCCGGGCTTTTCGAGGTGACCGGGCCGGCGGGGCAGATCTCCATCGACTTCAACTCGGGCTACGGCTTCACAGCGATCATCGTGGCCTTCCTCGGCCGGCTCAATCCGGTGGGCATCCTCCTCGCCGCGCTGCTGATGGCGCTGACCTATGTCGGAGGAGAGATGGCGGCGACGAACCTCGGGCTCCCGTCCGCGGCGATCCGGGTCTTCCAGGGGATGCTTCTCTTCTTCCTGCTCGCCGTGGACCTTCTTTCCAACTACCGCGTCCGGCTCGCGGGCTTCGGCAGGGAGGCAAGGTGATGGAGCTTTTCGGAATCACGCCTTCCGTCCTTCTCGCCTCGCTCATGGTGGCGGCGGTGCCGATCCTCCTGGCGGCGATCGGGGAACTCGTGGTGGAGAAGGCGGGCGTCCTCAACCTCGGGGTCGAGGGGATGATGATCATGGGGGCGATCTCGGGCTTCATCACCGCCGTCCACACCGGAAGCCCCGCGCTCGGGTTTCTCGGCGGCGCCCTCGGGGCGATGGCGCTGAGTCTCGTCTTCGCGCTCCTGACCCAGGTCTTCCTCGCCAACCAGGTGGCGACGGGCCTCGCGCTCACGCTCTTCGGGCTCGGCCTTTCCAGCCTCATGGGCCAGGGCTACAACGGCATCAAGCCGCCCCGGACCCCGGACCTGCCCTTCGGCCCGCTGGAGCAGATCCCGTTCTTCGGCCGCGTGCTCTTCAGCCATGACTGGGTGGTCTATGCCTCCGTCGCGATCGTCGCGGCGGTCTGGGCGGTGCTGAAGTATTCCCGCGCGGGCCTCATCCTCAGGGCGGTGGGCGAAAGCCACGATGCGGCGCACGCGCTCGGCTACAAGGTCGTCCGCATCCGGGTGCTCGCCATCCTCTTCGGCGCGGCGATGGCGGGGATGGGCGGGGCCTATATCTCGCTCGTGCGCGTCCCGCAGTGGACCGACGGAATCACCGCCGGGGCGGGCTGGATCGCGCTTGCCATCGTGGTCTTCGCCAGCTGGAAGCCCTGGCGGGTGCTGATCGGCGCCTGGCTTTTCGGCGGGATCACGGTGCTGCAACTCAATCTTCAGGCGGCAGGCAGCCGCATCCCGGTCGAGTACTTGTCGATGTCGCCCTATCTGGTAACCATCCTCGTGCTGGTCATCATGTCTTCCGGCCGGGGCCGCGCGAGCCTGAACGCACCCGCGAGCCTCGGCCAGAACTTCCACGCCTCGCGCTGAGGCGAAACAACCAAGGGGACCGGAACGGCCCCACCAACAGGAGAGAGGGAATGAAAAGAAGAACGCTACTGGCCACGGCCGCGATGGGACTCATCGCGCTTTCCGGCACGGCCGAGGCGCAGATGGGCAAGGTGAAGGCCTGCTTCGTCTACGTCGGACCGATCGGCGACGGCGGCTGGACCTTCCAGCACCACGAGGGCCTGAAGCAGGTCGAGGCGGAATTCGGCGACAAGGTCGAGACCGCGTATCAGGAAAGCGTGCCCGAGGGCGCGGACGCCGAGCGCGTGCTGACGCAGATGGCGCTGTCGGGCTGCAACATCATCTTCACCACCTCGTTCGGCTACATGGACGCCACGAACGCCGTGGCCGCAAAGTTTCCGGACGTGAAGTTCGAGCACGCCACCGGCTTCAAGCGCGACCACCCGAACGTCTCCACCTACAACGCCCGCTTCTACGAGGGCCGCGCGGTGCAGGGGACGATCGCCGGGCGGATGACCAAGTCGAACAAGATCGGCTACATCGCCTCCTTCCCGATCCCCGAGGTCATCATGGGGATCAACAGCTACTACATCCATGCGAAGAAGGTGAACCCGAACGTCGAGCTTTCGGTCGTCTGGGCCTATACCTGGTTCGACCCGGCCAAGGAGGCTGACGCCGCAAAGGCGCTGATCGACCAAGGCGTGGACGTGATCGCCTCGCACACCGACTCGACCGCCGTGCTGGCCGAGGCGGCAAAGACCGGGGGCAAGGTGATCGGCTTCGGCCAGGCCTCCGACATGGCCGAATACAAGCCCAGCCCCCGCGTCTCCTCGATCATCGACAACTGGGGGCCGTACTACATCAAACGGGTCGGCGCCCTGCTCGACGGGAGCTATCAGCAGGCCGACGCCTGGGAGGGGATCGCCGGCGGCGAGGTCCTCATCGGCGAGATCACCGATGCGGTGCCCGCCGAAGTCAAGGCCGAGGCCGAGGCGCTGCGCGACGCGATCGCGGCCGGCACCTACCACCCGTTCACCGGCCCCCTGAAGAAGCAGGACGGTTCCGATTGGCTGGCCGAGGGTCAGACCGCGCCGGACGGCGACCTTCTGGGCATGAACTTCTTCGTCGAGGGAATCACCGGCGAGATTCCGAAGTAGGCCCGCTTCGGCGGACCGGACGGCCCCGCCCCCACCTCGGGGCGGGGCCGTCTGCATTTGGCCCCCGGCCTGCGCCTCTTTGACACAGATCATAAACGTATTCCGAAAACTATATATGAATGCGACTCGGCAATGCGATTCTGCGGCGGGGGCCGGCGGCATTGCCCTGGGAGGACTGGCATGGCGCATATCGTAATTCTCGGGGCCGGGCTCGGCGGGTCGATCATGGCCTATGAACTGGCCGATCAGATTCGCAAGGAAGACCGCATCACCGTGGTGACCAAGGACCCGGCGTACCACTTCGTGCCCTCCAACCCCTGGGTCGCCGTGGGCTGGCGCAAGCGCGACGACATCACCGTCGATCTGGCCGAGACCATGCGGAACAAGGGGATCGCCTTCACGACCGTTGCCGCCGAAAAACTGAATCCGGAGGAAAACCGCGTCGCGCTCGTCGATGGCACGACGATCGACTACGATTACCTCATCATCGCCACCGGACCGGAACTGGCATTCGACGAGATCGAGGGCCTCGGGCCGCATGGCGGACACACCCAGTCGGTCTGCCATGTGGACCATGCCGAGAAGGCATGGGACGCCTTCGAGGACTTCTGCAAGAAGCCGGGGCCGATCATCGTCGGAGCGGTTCAGGGGGCGTCGTGCTTCGGCCCGGCCTACGAATTCACCTTCATCCTGGAAACCGAACTGCGCCGCCGCAAGATCCGCGACAAGGTGCCGATGACCTTCGTCACCTCTGAGCCCTATATCGGCCACCTCGGCCTCGACGGCGTGGGCGACACCAAGGGCCTCCTTGAGTCGGAGATGCGCGAGAAGCACGTCAAGTGGCTGACCTCGACGCGCGTCAAACGCGTCGAGCAGGGGAAGATGGTGGTCGAGGAGGTCAACGACGACGGCAGCGTGAAGGCCGAGAAGGAACTGCCCTTCGGCTTCGCGATGATGCTGCCCGCATTCCGCGGCATCAAGCCGATCATGGGGATCGAGGGGCTGGTGAACCCGCGCGGCTTCGTCATCGTCGACGAGCACCAGCAGAACCCGAAGTACCGCAACATCTTCGGGATCGGGGTCTGCGTGGCGATCCCACCGATGGGCCCGACCCCGGTGCCCTGCGGCGTGCCGAAGACCGGCTTCATGATCGAGAGCATGGTGACGGCGACCGCGCACAATCTCGGCCAGATCCTGCGCGGGCAGGAACCCGACAACGTCGGGACCTGGAACGCGGTCTGCCTCGCGGACTTCGGCGACAGCGGCGTGGCCTTCGTGGCCCAGCCGCAGATACCACCGCGGAACGTCAACTGGGCCTCCTCGGGGAAATGGGTCCACCTCGCCAAGGTCGCGTTCGAGAAGTACTTCATCCGCAAGGTCAAGAAGGGCACGAGCGAGCCCTATTACGAAAAGGCGATGATGAAGATGGTCGGCATCGACAAGCTGAAATCGGTGCAGAAGGGCTGAGCGACCGGTCGGGCGCGGGGCCGATCAGTCCGGGCCCGCCACGTCCTTGTGCACGATCACGTCGCACTGCGGATAGGCGGCAAGGATCTTCCGCCGCAGGCCGGCGCCGATGGCATGTGCCTCGCGCAGGGTCTGGTCGCCGTCGAGTTCGATATGGATATGCACGAAGATCCGGCTTCCGGCGGTCCGGGTCTTCAGGTCGTGGAAGCCGTGCACGCCGGGGAAGGTCCGCGCGATCGCGCCGATCCCCTCGATCACGGCAGGATCGGCGCGGCGGTCCATCAGCGCGTCCCAGGCATCCTTGCCGATCCGGAGCGCGCCGAGGATGAGCATCAACGCCGCGGCGAGCGCCACCACGCTGTCCACCTGGCCGATTCCGAACCGCCGCGAGACCCAGAGCGCGGCGATGGCGCCGATCGAGGGCAGAAGATCGGAGAGGTAGTGGAGCGAGTCGGCGGCGACGACCTTGCTGCCCGTCACCCGCGCCACGCGCCGCTGCCAGAGCACGAGCGCGAGGGTGAGCACAATCGAGACGGCCATCGCGACGATCCCGCCGCCCTCGCCGGCGAGTTGAGCTGGCGCGTCGCTGAGAAGCCGCGCCAGCGCGGTCCAGCCGATCACCGCCCCGGAGACCAGGATGAAGACCGATTGCGCCAGCGCGGCGAGGTCCTCGACCGATGTGTGGCCGAAAGCGTGGTCCTCGTCGGCTGGCCGGGCGGCGTAGAGAATGGCGGCGAGGCCACCAGCCGACATCATGAGGTCGAGCGCACTGTCGGCGAGCGAGGCCGCGACCGAGAGCGAGGCCGTGGTGCCGAGCGCCCAGAGCTTCAGCCCGACGAGCGTCAGCGCCACCGCCACGGAGGCGATGCCGGCCGACAGATTGAGCGAGGTCTGGTGCTGCGCCATGATCCTGAATGCCGGTTCTAGCAGGGCCGTTCGCCGGCGCAACCGTGCGCGGCGCCGCGCCTAGTCGCGGAGCTCGTCCGGCGCGACGCCCCAGAGCGCGGCCTTGGCGACCCAGCCCTTCTCCCCCCCGGCGACGACGCGGCACCAGTCGGGCTGGCATTCGCCGAGCCGGGCGATCACGCCGGCCTGGGCCTCGGCCACCACGGGCGCGGCCGGGTCGGGTCGGGACCGCAGTGCCGTGCCGTCGGCCTCGATCAGAACGGTGCGGACCCCGGAGAGGAGCGTGTAGTAGATCCACCCGCCCTGCCCCTCGTTGTCCTCCACCCGCCGCCAGTGGCCGAACTCCGCCGTGACGCGCAGGGGCATGTCGCGGTGGTGGAACACCCAGTCGATCCGGTGTTCGAGGCTCGGGCCGCGGCGCACGTTGCCCTCCGCGGCCTTGAGCGAGACGAAGCGCGGCAGGGGCATGTTCGTGACCGGTCCGCGGGTCACGGCGGTGGCAGTTGCTGCGGCCGCGGACGGAGTGTCGGCCGCCCGCAGCGCACCCGCGGCCACGACTGCGCCGGCGGCCGCGAGGAGGAGATGGCGGCAGAGCCGACGTCCGAACCCAGGTGGTTTCATGGTTTGCCTGTATTTTCTTCCGACTGCGCGGTTCGCGCCTTTCGGGACTTGTCGCCGCCCCGCTTCGACCCGTAGTTTGCCAAGTGGGACACGCCGTTGGAAGAGAGGAGATCGGCCCGATGGGATCTGAGCGTCTGAGTGTTGTCGTGACGCGACGCCTGCCCGAGGTCGTGGAGACGCGAATGCGCGAGTTGTTCGAAGTCGAACTCCGCGACCCCGATCTCCGGATGACCCGCGAGGACCTCGTCGCCGCGATAAAGCGCGCCGACGTGATCGTCCCCTGCCTGACCGATCAGATCGACGCCAACATGCTGGCGCAGGCCGGCGGGCGGCTGAAGCTCATCGCCAACTACGGCGCGGGCGTCGATCACATCGACGTCGCAAGCGCGCGCCAGCGCGGGATCCTCGTGTCGAATACCCCCGGCGTGGTGACCGAGGACACCGCCGACATGGTGATGGCACTGATCCTGGGGGTTACACGGCGGATCCCCGAGGGTCTCGCCCTGATGCAGGCCGGGGTATGGCAGGGGTGGTCGCCCATGGCCAACCTCGGCGGGCGAGTTGGCGGACGGCGGCTCGGCATCCTCGGGATGGGGCGCATCGGCACCGCAGTCGCGCGCCGCGCACAGGCTTTCGGGATGCAGATCCACTATCACAACCGCAAGCGCCTGCGCCCCGAGCAGGAGGCCGAGGTCGGCGCGACCTACTGGGAAAGCCTCGACCAGATGGTCGCGCGGATGGACGTGATCTCTGTCAACTGCCCGCACACGCCTTCCACCTTCCACCTGATGAACGCGCGCCGGCTGAAGCTGATGAAACCCACGTCGGTGATCGTCAACACCTCGCGCGGCGAGGTGATCGACGAAAACGCGATGGCGCGGATGCTGCGCGCGGGCGAGATCGCGGGGGCGGGGCTCGACGTCTACGAGCACGGCGCCGAGGTGAACCCGGACCTGCGCGCGCTGCCGAATGTCGTCCTGCTGCCGCACATGGGCTCTGCCACGATCGAGGGACGGATCGAGATGGGTGAGAAGGTGATCATCAACATCAAGACCTTCGCCGACGGGCACCGGCCGCCCGACCTCGTCGTGCCCGGGATGCTCTGATCCCATGACCGCCGGGCAGATCGGGGCGCTGCTGCTTCTTTGCGCGGGCGGGGCGGCCGTGGCCGTTCAGGCGCCGATCAACGGCGCGCTTGGCCGGTCCCTGGCCAGTCCGCTTTCGGCCGCCGCCGTGTCCTTCGGCGTGGGCTTCGCCGTCCTCCTTGCCGTGGCGCTGGCCAGCGCGGGCACCGCGCCGGCCGCGCGGCTCGCCGGGCTGCCGCTCTGGCAGGTCTCGGGCGGGCTTCTCGGCGCCTTCTATGTCTGGGCCATGATCCGCGGGATCGGCACTACCGGTGCGCTGACGGCGCTCGCGGCGATCATCCTCGGCCAAATGATCGCGGGGCTCGTCCTAGACCATCTCGGCGCCTTCGGCCTGCCCGCGCAACCCGTCTCCGCCCGACGCATCGCGGCCGTCGCGCTCGTCGCGGCCGGCCTGATGCTGTCGCGGCTCTGAACCGCGAAAACACCCGCACCGGGTCATGCTCCTGCCGCTTTTCCCGCGCATTCTGCGGGCGTGCAGGACGGCGGGGGATGCCATGTCGAAAGTTTTCCTGGGCGGCTTCGTCGTCATATCCGCGGTCGCCGTTGGGGCGGTCGATTACGTCAACCAGGCGCGGCGCGCCGGTTCCGCGCCGGGCGCCTTCGCGGCGGCCGCCTACTTCGGGACGGTGTCGGGCCGGATTACCGGCGCCGCTGCCCCGGCTGCGCCTCGCGCAGCGGTCAGTGCGACCGAGCCTCCGCCCGCGACCGTTCCCGGCGAAGCCGAGCGGCTGATCGCGCTTCGGGCGCTCGACCTCGGCGTGCAGCAGGGAAAGCTGACCGAGGGCGCCGCCGCCGTGATGCGCGCGCGGCTGATGCAGCAGCCTGCCGACACGATCCCCGCGGCGGCCGCAGCCTCGGCTCAATCTGCCACCGCGCGCGGCGCGGGCGGCATTCTCGGCCTGATCGGCGGTCTCCTGGGCGGCAAGTCCGATGGCGCGGCCCCTGACGCCAGCCGTCCGAAGCCGGAGGTCCGGGTCAACGGCCTCGGCGCAAACTGCACCGTCGCAGGCAGCATCAAGCGCTGCAGCATCGGCGGCGGCTGACCGCTCAGAGCGTCAGCACGGTAGAACCCGTGGTCGCGCGGGCCTCCAGCGCGCGATGCGCCTCGGCCACCTCGGCAAGCGGGTAGCGCCGGCCGATCTCGACCTTCACGGCGCCCGACAGGACCTTGCCGAAGAGCCGGCCCGCCATCTCCTGGCAGGTGGCGTGATCGGTGATATGCGTGAAGACCGTGGGCCGGGTGATCTTCAGCGAGCCCTTCGCGGCGAGCGTGAGGATGTCGACCGGCGGGACGGGCCCCGAGGCATTTCCGAAACTGATCATCATACCGAGCGGCCGCAGGCAGTCGAGCGAGCCGTCGAAGGTGTCGCGGCCGACCGAATCCATGACAACGTCCACGCCCCTGCCGCCGGTGATCTCGCGCGCCTGCTTCACGAAATCGCCGGACCGGTAGTTGATTGCCGCCACCGCGCCGTGGTCGAGCGCCATCCGGCACTTCTCGTCCGATCCGGCCGTGGCGATGAGGTTGATCCCCTCGGACCGCGCCCACTGGCAGGCGATGAGCCCGACGCCGCCGGCGGCGGCATGAAAGAGCACCCAGTCGCCGCGCGAGAGTGGCGTCGTCCGGTTGAAGAGGTAATCGACCGTCAGGCCCTTCAGCATCATCGCTGCGGCGGTGTCGAACGCGATGCCGTCCGGGAGCCGGCAGACCTGGGCGGCGGGCATCACCCGCGCCTCGGCATAGGCGCCGGGCGGCTGGCTGGCATAGGCGGCACGATCGCCCGGCTTCAGGTGCGCCACCCCCCCGCCCACCGCCTCGACGACGCCCGCCGCCTCCATCCCGAGGGCCGCGGGAAGAGTCATCTTGTAAAGCCCGCTACGCTGATAGACGTCGATGAAGTTGATCCCGGCCGCCATCTGCCGAATGCGGATCTGGCCCGGTCCCGGCTCGCCCACCGGGCGGTCCACGAGTTTCAGGACCTCGGGTCCGCCGTGTGCCTCGATGATGACCGTGCGTGCCATGCGCCCCTCCGCCGTGGTTTCCGGCCTCAGGTGTAGCCCTGTCCGCGGCGCGGGTCGAGACCTGCGCATGTCGTTTTTCCACCGGAACAGGTCGGGCTGACCTTTCCGGATTCCGGCCGCTCTGGCAGATAGGACATGGATCGGAATACGGGGAGTCGGCCGATGAAGACCCATGTCAAAGCCCTGGTCGTCGGCGGCGGTGCCGTCGGAACCGGGATCGCCTATCATCTGGCCAAGGCCGGCTGGGACACGATGCTCCTGGAGCGGGACGAGTTGACCTCGGGCTCGACCTGGCACGCGGCGGGCTTGCTGCCCCTCTTCAACATGTCCTACGCGACGACCCACATCCACAAGTACTCGGTCGATTTCTACAAGTCGCTCGAGGCCGAGACAGGGCTGAACGCGGGCTTCGCGGTGGTCGGCAACCTGCGCATGGCGCAGACCGACGCGCGGATGGACGAGTACATGCTTTATTCGTCGGTTGCCGAGACTGCTGGCGTCCATCACGAGTTCCTGACGCCGAAGGAAATGAAGGAGCGCTGGCCGCTCCTGCGCACCGAGGACCTCAAGGGCGCGCTCTTCCATCCGCAGGACGGCTACATCAACCCCGCCGACGTGACCCAGGCGATGGCCAAGGGCGCGCGCCAGCATGGCGTGACGATCGAGCGGAAGTGGCAGGTCGACGGGTATGAATGGACCGGTTCGGAATGGCGGGTCACCTGTTCGAAGATGGTGGAGAAGGGCGGCAACCTGGTCCCTTCCGACGAAAAGGTCGTCATCACCGCCGAGCATGTGGTGACCGCGACCGGCAACCATGCCCAGCGCACCGCCCGGCTTCTGGGCATCCGGATCCCCGCGATCCCGGTCGAGCACCAGTATATCGTTACCGAGCCCGACCCCGCGCTTCAGGCCTGGCGTGCCGCAGGAAACCCCGAGCATCCGGTGCTGCGCGACGCCGACGCCAAGTGGTATGTCCGCGAGGAGCGCGGCGGCTGGATTCTCGGCCCCTATGAGCGGGGCGCCCCCGCCCGCTTCCTCTACGACGTGCCGGAAAGCTTCCGCGCCGACCTCTTCCCGCTCGACCTCGAGCGGATCGAGGAAGAATACATGTCGATGATCCACCGCCTGCCCTCGTCCGAGACCGTGGGCCTCAAGGACGATTTCAACGGCCCGATCTGCTATACACCCGACGGCAACCCCCTCGTCGGCCCCGCGCCCGGCCTGCGCAACATGTGGCTGGCCGAGGGTTTCAGCTTCGGCATCACCGCCGCCGGCGGCACCGGCTATTACCTCGCCCAGATGATGGTCGAGGGCGAGGCCGAGATCGACATGGCGAGCCTCGACCCCAAGCGCTATGGCGGCTGGATGACGACCGAATACGCGGCGCGCAAGAACGAGGAGTGCTACGAGCACGTCTTCATCCTGCACCACCCGGATGAAGAGCGCGAAGCGGCCCGCCCGCTGCGGACCGCGCCCGCCTATGACCGCCAGAAGGCGGCGGGCGCCCAGATGGGCCAGGTGAACGGCTGGGAGCGCCCGAACTACTACGGCCCGAAGGATGCGCCTGCGTCGTTCGACCACGACTCACGCTCATTCCGGCGCGGCGCGTGGTGGCAATATGCCGTCGATGAGGCCAGGGCGATCCGTGAGACCGCCGGCCTGATCGACGCCTCGGCCTTCACCAAGCACATCGTGCGCGGACCGGGCGCGACGGCTTTCCTCGACTGGTTCACCTGCAACGCGCTGCCGAAGGTCGGGCGGATCAACCTGACCTATGCGCTGACGGATGCCGGGACCACACGGACCGAATACACGATCGTCCGCAACGGCGAGAACGACTACTATCTCGTCTCCGCCGGGGCCTGGACCGCTTATGATGCCGATTACCTGAAGAAATCCGCCGAGGACTTCATGGCGAATGGCGGCGGCCATATCGACATCCACGACGTCACCACCCAGTGGGGCGTTTTCGCCATCGCCGGGCCGAAATCGCGCGACATCCTGAAGGAGATCGTGAAGGACGCCGATCCGGCAACGGTGCTCTCGAACAAGCGCTTCCCCTGGCTGTCGGCCCGCAGGATCGAGCTTGGCATGTGCCCGGTCAACGCGATCCGCGTGGCCTATACCGGCGAGCTTGGCTGGGAACTGCATCATCCGGTCGAGATGGGGCGCTACCTCTGGGATCAGCTGGTCGAGGCGGGCGCGAAACACGGCATGAAGCTGGTCGGCGCGCGGGCGCAGAACTGGCTCAGGCAGGAGAAGAGCTATCGCGCCTTCGGGACCGAGCTTGGCCGCGACGCGACCCCGCTGGAAGCTGGGCTGCCGCGCTTCGTCGACATGTCGAAGGACTTCCGTGGCAAGGGCGCGATGGTGGCGACCGGCATCCGCGCGATGTGCGTGACGCTTCTGATCGACGGGCCGTCGGACACCGATCCCTGGGGCAAGGAGGCGCTTCTCCTGAACGGCGAGAAGATCGGGCGCCTGACCTCGGGCGGCTGGTCGGTGGCGTTCGGCAAGCAGATCGGCATGGGCTATGTCCGCCCCGATCTTGCCGCCGTCGGCACGAAGCTGAAGGTGCGGATGCTCCTGAAGGAATGGGATGCCGAAGTCGTGGAGGACAGCCCCTTCGATCCGGCCAACGTGCGCATCCGTCAGGACGGTTGAGAGGCCGTGATGCCAGGGGGGGGGCCGGATGTCGGCCCCTCGGGGCCGTCAGCCGCGGCCGAGATCGTCCACGGTCAGAAGCCCGTCGCCGTTCCGGTCGAGCGCCGAGAAGAGCTTGTCGGTCGCTTCGGTGAATTCCCGCGATGTGACCTCGCCGTCGCCGTCCAGATCGTTGAAGGGCGGCTGCATCGCCTCGCGCACCTTCGTGCCGGGGCCCTGCCCCATGCCCTTGGCCAGCCCCTGACCCTGGGCCGCATTTTCGGCGGCGAGGTGGTCGGCGATCATCGCCCATTCGGCGGGCTGCAAAAGATCATCCTCGTTCTGGTCAAACATCCCGAAGACGTCCGCGCGTTTCTGGCGCGCCTCCTCGGGTGTCACCCGGCCATCGCCGTCGCCATCCCATTGCTCGATGAAATAGGCCCCCGGAATCGCCTGCTGCGCGACCGCAGCGCCGGCCCCGACGACCACCGCCACCAGCATCGAAAGTATCCGCGTCATGGGACGCTCCTTTCCCCTGATCCCCGAGTTCATGCACGACGGAAGCCGACGTCCGTCGTGCCGCTCACCGGTTGGCCTTCGCTGCGAGTTCGTCCCAGCAGGCGAGCGCCTCGCCCGCGTACATCAGCGTCGGGCCGCCGCCCATCTGGATCGCCATGGCGAGCACGTCGCCAAGCTCTTCGCGCGTCGCGCCGGCCTTCATCAACGCCTCCACATGGAAGTTGATGCAGGGCGAGCACCGCACCGCCAGCGCCATGCCGAGCGCGACGTATTCCTTTTCCTTCAGCGAGAGCGGGCCATTGTCCTTCACCGCCTTCGAGAGCGTGGCGAAGCCCTGCGTCGCGCCGGGCACGGCCTTGTAGAGCTCGCGGAGTTCGGCGCGGGTTTCGTTGATGGCGTCAAGGTAGCTCATGGGGGCCTCCGAATTGGTCTGCCCGGGCCATGGCAGGAAATCGCGTCGGCGGCCTTGACCTTGATCAAGACATGCAACAATCGGAATGTGACGTGGCGTCAGAGGCTGCGCCGCGCCCGCCAGCGCGCCCAGTCCGCCTCGGACCCCGCGAAGGCGTTGAGATCCACCGCGCCCGACACGCCCTGCACGACGCCGGTGCCGGTGTACTGCCAGAAGCTCCAGTCCTGGCCCGGATAGGTCTTGCGCGGGTGGCCCGCGACGGAGCGGAGCCAGAATTCCTCCTGCCCGAGCCGGCGCAGGTCGTTCTCGGTGAAGAAGTCGACGGTCGTGTAGATCACCGGCCGTTGGCCCATCGCGTTGCCGACGATGCGCTGGAAGGTCGCGATCTCGGCTCGGACCGACGCCGGATCGGGCCGGGCCCGGCAGGTGCGCGAGGCGTGGTTCCACTCCACGTCGAGGACTGGCGGCAACGCACCCTGCTCGCGCGGGACATGGGCGAGGAACCAGGCCGCCTGTTCGGCCGCCGGGCGGCAGAGGTAGAAGAAGTGATAGGCGCCGCGAGGCACACCCGCCCGGGCCGCGCCCTGCCAGTTCGCCGAAAAGCTCGGATCGGTGTGATCGCCGCCCTCGGTCGCCTTGAGGAACGCGAAGGAGACACCGGAGCGCGCGACCCGGTGCCAGTCGATATCGCCCTGATAGCGCGACACGTCGATGCCGTGGACGGAGTGATGCGCCGGGGTAATGCCCCGCCAGTCGTAGGGGTCGAGGTCGCGGAACCGGTCGGGGATGCCGCGCGCGCGATCCCCCGGCCCGCTGCAGGCCGCGAGTGCGGCCAGTGTCAGCGCGATCAACCCTGCGCGGAGCGCCCGCATCCTGTCCCTCTGATTCCCGTTTTCCGGGAGTGTCTCACCGAAACCGGGCCGGCGAAAGGGCCGAGACGGTCGCGGCGTCGAGGACAGGCGGCCGGCCGGCGACAAGGTCACCGACCAGCGCGCTTGCCGCGGCCGAGGTCTGGAAGCCGTAACCGCCCTGCCCGGCGACCCAGAAGAACGACGGAACTTCCGGATCGGGGCCGATGACCAGCACCCGGTCGGGCGCGAAGGTCCTGAGACCGGCCCAGGAGGCGAGAAGCCGCGTCACCGGGGCGGTCACCATATCCTCGTAGCGGGCGAGCCCCTCGGCGAGGACCATGTCGTCGGCCCAGGCGTCGTGCGGTTCGGCCGCATCTTCCTCGGCCGGCGAGACGATGAGCGCACCGGCATCGGGCTTGGCATACCAGGTCTCGCCGGCGCCCATCAGCATCGGCCAGCGCGCCGTGTCCTGCCCGTCCGGCGCGGGCACGCGCGCCATGGAGCGGCGCAGGGGCGTGAAGCCGAGGGGGCGCACCCCGGCCATCCGCGCGACTTCGTCCGCCCAGGGACCGGCCGCATTCACGAGCAGGCCGGCGAAGTGCGCGCCTGCCGCCGTCGTGACCTGCCAGTGGCCGCCCTCGCGCAGGATACCGGTGACCCGGGCGCGGGTCAGGATCTCGGCGCCGTTGCCCCGCGCCTCGCGCGCGAAGCCCTGAATCAGGAGGTCGGTATCAATATCCCAGGCATGGTCGGCGATCGCCGCACGGCGAACGCGCGGCCCGAGTATCGGAACGATCGCCCGCGCCTCGGTGGGGGAAATCTCGTCCAGCCCGAAATTGCGGCATTCCTCTGCGAAGACCGCATCCTCGCCCTCGGCCCCCAGGAGCATGAGCCCGCGCGGCGTCAGCACGCCGGCCGCCCTGAGGCCATCGCCGCTCGCATGCGACAGGGCGATCACCGGGGCAAGTCCGTAGTTCGGCTCGTAGAGCGCGGCGGACCGCCCGGAGGCATGGTGCGCCAGATGGTCCTCGGCCTCGAGGAGCGTCACCCGCCCCAGATGCGACAGACGCGCTGCGGCGGAAACGCCGGCAATCCCGCCGCCGACGATGAGGAAATCCGATGTCATGCGCGCACTCTTGCATCGCCCGGCGGCGAAGGAAAGGTCCGCTCAGCGCCGCCGGAGCCGAAACGCGACGAGAAGGCCGAGTGCAGCGGGCAACGCGAACCCGGCCGCGGGAAGGGGCACCGGAGCCAGGTAGGGGCGCGAAACCCCGCCCCCGGCGCCGGGTCCTGGCAGCATTGTCGGCACGCCGCGCGCGGGCCAGTAGGGCGCAGGCGGCGGCGGAAGGTAGAGACTGGCGAGGTGGAGGGGCTCGGCGGGCGGCACCGGACCAGCCGCGTGGCCAAGGCACCGCGTCACCACCCAGAGATAGCCGACGCTCGACCCCACCGCGTTCGACGCACTCGTTCCGGCGACGAGGCATCCGACGCGCACGGTGGCGACTGCCGCCCTGTCGACGAAGCTCTTGCGGACCGGCGCCGGTGGAACGCTGCGGGCGACCGCGCGCGAGGAGGAGACCGTCAGGCGTGCGTCATGGATCAGGGTCTCCGGCGTGCCGGGCCCCGTGATGATCGTCGCCGCCGAAACGCCGCTGCCCGCGAGAAGGCAGAGCGCGACCGCGGACGCGATCGCCGTTGTCCGGCCAGTTCCCGCCAAGTGCCGGCTTCCCCAGGTTCCGGTGCACGCCGAACCCCATGGTCCGGTCGCACCAATTCCGGGTCAGGATCGCGGCAAATTCTGACCGAACCGTGTCTATTGCATGTGCCGGGTGGACAATTTCCGGGCAATTTTTCAGACAGGGTCCAACAGGCCCCGTCCGCGCAGCAAGGGCTCCACCCCCGGCATCCGGCCCCGGAAAGCGGTGTAGAGCCGGTCCGGCTCCGCCGATCCTCCGGCCGACAGGATGTGGCGCTCCAGCCGCCGGGCGGTTTCCGCGTCGAAGGGATCGCCCGCCTCGGTGAAGGCGTCGAAGGCATCGGCGTCCATCACCTCGGACCACATGTAGCTGTAGTAGCCCGCGGAATATCCGTCACCGGCGAAGACATGGGCGAAATGCGGCGTCGCGTGGCGCATCCGGATCGCCCGCGGCATGCCCAGCCCGTCAAGCACGGCCGCCTGCATCGCCATCGCATCGGCGGGCGCCGCGCCCTCGTGGAAGGAGAGGTCGACGAGCGCCGAGGCCACGTATTCGACCGTTGCGAAGCCCTGGTCGTAGGTGCGGGCCGCCAGAAGCCGGTCGCGCAGGTCCGCGGGCATCGGCGCGCCGGTCGTTACATGGCGCGCGTGGGTGTCGAGCACGTCCGGCACCTCCAGCCAGTGCTCGTAGAGCTGGCTCGGCAGTTCCACGAAATCCCTTGCGACGGATGTTCCGGAAATGAAGGAATAGGTCAGATCGGACAGCACCTGGTGCAGCGCATGGCCGAATTCGTGAAAGAGCGTGCGCGCGTCGTCCCAGGAGAGCAGCGCCGGGCCACCCTCTGCCGGGCGGGCGAAGTTGCAGACGTTCACCACGATCGGCCGCTGCTCGCCGCCGAGCCTGCGCTGTTCGCGCATCGCCGAGCACCAGGCGCCGGAGCGTTTCGAGGGCCGGGCGAAGTAGTCGCCGAGAAAAACGGCGATGTGGCGCCCGTCCCGCGTCACCTCCCAGGCCCGCACGTCCGTGTGGTAGAGCGGCAGATCGAGGGGGCGGAACTCCAGCCCGAAAAGCCGGTGCGCGGTGTCGAAGGCCGCGCCGATCATCGCGTCGAGCCCGAAGTAGGGCTTGAGCTCGCCCTCGTCGAGGTCGTGTTCCGCAAGCCGCCGCTTTTCGGAATAATACCGCCAGTCCCAGGGTTCGAGATCGCCGTTGATCCCGTCGGCATGCATCATCGCGGTGAGGGTCGCGGCATCGGCGAGCGCCCTTTCCCGCGCCGGCTTCCACACCCGCATCAGGAGGTCGCGGACGGTCGCGGGCGTCTTCGCCATCTCGGGCTCGAGCTTGTAGGCGGCGAAGCTCTCGTAGCCAAGGAGTCGCGCCCTCTCCTCGCGCAGCGTCAGGATCTCGGCCGCGATGGTGCGGTTGTCGGTCGCCCCACCGTTCGCGCCGCGTGCCACCCAGGCCTCGTAGGCCCGCTCCCTGATGTCGCGGCGGGGCGAGAACTGGAGGAAGGGCACGACAAGGGATCGGTTCAGCGTCAGCACATGACCCGCCAGTCCCCGCTCCGTGGCCGCGGCCCTCGCGGCGGCGGCGACGAAATCGGGCAAACCCTCCAGATCGGCGTCGGAGAGCGGCAACACCCAGTCCCGCTCCTCGGCGAGGACGTTCTGCGAAAAGGCGGTCGACAGGACCGCAAGCCGTTCCTTTATCGCGGCCATGCGCCGGCGTCCCGCCTCGTCCAGCGCCGCCCCTGCGCGGACGAACATGCGCCGGTAAAGCTCCAGCACCCGCTGCTGCTCGGCCGTGAGGGCAAGCCCCGCGCACGCCTGCCAGAGCGCATCGATGCGCGCGAAGAGTTCTGCGTTCATCGTCACCTCGGAGGAGAAGGCCGCCAGCTTCGGCGCAAGCTCCCGCTCCAGCGCCTGCCGCGCTGGCGTGGAATCCGCCCCGGAAAGGTTCCAGAAGACGCCGCCGACACGGTTCAGCGTCTCCTCCGCCAGTTCGAGCGCCTCGATCGTGTTGGCGAAGCTCGGTGCCTCGGGGTTCGCGGCGATCGCCGCGATGTTCGCCCGCGCTTCGGTCAGCGCCGCATCGAAGGCAGGCGCGAAATGCGAGTCCTCGATCCGGTCGAAGGGCGGCAGGGCGAATTCGCCGGCGAAGGGCTCAAGCAGCGGATTGGTCATCGTGGTCTCCTTTGGCCCGAAGGCTAGGCACAGGTCCGGCCGAAGGCCAGCACCCGCCGGCACCTCCCGTCCGAAAAAAGCTCCCGCCCGCGGCCGGCCCCCCGGGAAGGCCCCGATCACCCTCCGCAGACGGGACAGGACTGGCTGCGCCGAAGCGCGATCTGCCGGCTCTCGCCGTAAAGCGCGTCGTAGATCAGCATCCGGCCGCGCAGGCCCTCTCCCGCCCCGGTGATCTCCTTGATCGCCTCGACCGCCATCAGCGCGCCGATCACGCCCGGCAGCGCCCCCATCACGCCCGCCACCGCGCAGGAGGGTGCCAGCCCGTCGGCGGGACGTTCGGGGAAGATGCAGGCATAGCAGGGCGCGCCGCGCGCCGGGTCGTAGAGGCTGATCTGCCCCTCCCACTGGGTGATCGCGGCAGAGATGAGCGGCTTGCCCGCCGCCACGGCGGCCGCATTCACCATGTAGCGCGTGTCGAGATTGTCGGACCCGTCGAGGATGAGGTCGTGGTCGGCGAAGAGTACCGGCGCCTCGGCCTCCGTCAGACGGCGGTTGTAGGGTCGCACCGTGATGTAGGGATTGAGTGCCTTCATCGCCGCCTCGGCGGAGAAGACCTTCGGCATCCCGATCCGCGCATCGGTGTGGATCACCTGCCGCTGCAGGTTCGACGACGACACTGTGTCGTCGTCGATGACCCCGATCGTGCCGACGCCTGCCGCGGCAAGGTAGAGGAGCGCGGGCGAGCCGAGCCCGCCCGCCCCCACCACCAGGACCCTCGCCTCCTTCAGCCGGCGCTGGCCCATGCCGCCGACCTCGCGCAGCACGATGTGGCGCGCGTAGCGGTCAAGCTCGGCGTCGGAGAACGCTCCCTTCCCCGAGGCTTCCGGCGCGGGCATGGCCCGGTTCCGCAGCGCGAGGAGCCCGTGGCGGTAGCCGAAGGCGAGCGCCGCCCCCCCCCCCCCCCCCCCCCAGACGCGGGCATCGCCACCCAACGCCCGGGCAAGTGCGTGGCCCTCCGGCAACACCAGATGCGCGAGAAGGGTGGCCGCCCAGAGTACCGCCAGCATCAGCGCCACCAGTCGCACCGGCAGTCTGAGGCCCCATCCGAGGGCGAGAAGCGCGAGGGCCGTCAGGAATACCGTCACCGGAACTTCACCCCCGTCCCGTGGAGCCGAAGCCGCCGGCGCCCCGCGCCGTCTCGCCGAGCGCCGCCGCCTCTGCGAACTCGGCCTGTACGACCGGCGCCACGATCATCTGTGCGATCCGCTCGCCGTGGGCGATGACGACGGGCTCCGCCCCGAGGTTGACGAGGAGCACGCCCAAGGGTCCGCGATAGTCGCTGTCGATTGTCCCGGGCGTGTTCGGGAGCGAGATCCCGTGCCGCAGCGCAAGGCCGGAGCGCGGGCGGATCTGCACTTCGAAACCCTCCGGGATCTCGATGCGGAGCCCCGTCGGCACCACTCGCCGCTCCATGGGCGCCAGCACGAGACCCGCCGCGCGGTCGCGCTCGGGAAGGTTCGCACGGATGTCCGCCCCGGCGGCACCGGCCGACGCGTAGGCAGGCAGCGCCACCTGAGGGTCGGCCCAGT
>NZ_JAYRTX010000029.1:0-33081 GCF_041919395.1 Albidovulum sp. | reverse complement strand
GAGGGGATCGCGCTCATCCGGCATGCGGAGAAGGCAGGCGCGGACGCGGCGCTGGTGGTCACGCCCTACTACAACAAGCCCACGCAGCGCGGCCTCATCGCCCATTTCAAGGCGATGCACGACGCCTGCAACCTGCCGATCATCATCTACAACATCCCGCCGCGCTCGGTGATTGACATGACGCCCGAGACGATGGGCGAACTGGCGAAACTTCCCCGGATCATCGGCGTCAAGGACGCCACCGGCAAGATCGAACGGGTGAGCCAGCAGCGCGCGTCCTGCGGCAAGGATTTCATCCAGCTTTCGGGCGAGGACGCGACCGCGCTCGGCTTCAACGCGCACGGCGGCGTGGGCTGCATCTCGGTCACCGCCAACGTCGCGCCGCGCCTTTGCGCCGAGTTCCAGGCGGCGACACTTGCCGGTGACTACGCGAAGGCGCTCGACTACCAGGACCGGCTGATGCCCCTGCACGAGGCGATTTTCGTCGAACCCGGCCTCGCTGGCGCGAAATACGGGCTCTCGAAGCTAGGCCTCTGTTCGGAGGAAGTGCGCTCGCCGCTGACGACGCTCCTGCCCGAGACGAAGGCAAGAATCGACGCCGCGATGCGTCACGCGGGGATCGCGAACTAGGGTCCGGGCCGTCACCCGCCGCCGGCGACAGGGCGCCTCCCCTCCCCCCCGCGCGGGGAGGGGAGGAGGGTGGGGGGCGCCGGACTTGCGTCCGGCACGGCGCTGCATCGACATGCGGGCTGGCCAAGTCTGCCCCTCCGCGCTAGCCATTTGATCAAACCGGCACGGAGAGCCCCCATGACCCCCGACATGATCCTGACCAACGCGCGCGTCCTGACGATGGACCCCGCCCGCCCCCGCGCCGAGGCCGTGGCGATCGCCGCCGACCGGATCGCGGCGGTGGGGAGCCGGGCAGCGATCGAGCCCCTAGCCGGCCCGGCGACCGAGGTCATCGACTGCAGAGGCGCCACCCTCCTGCCCGGCTTCGTCGAAAGCCACCTCCACCTCGTCCTCGGCGGTGCCGAGCTTGCGCACCTGCAACTGACCCATGCGGAAGGAGAGGCCGCGCTCGCCGCCGCCTTCCGCGCCTTTGCCGTCGAACACCCCGACCGGCCGCTCCTGATGGCGCAGGGCGGGCACTACGCCATGCTCGACCATCCGATGACCCGGCATGACCTCGATCGCGTCCTCGCCGACCGGCCCATCGCCATCACCGCGCATGACCATCACACGGTCTGGGCCAATACCGCCGCGCTGAAGGCGGCCGGCCTTCTACAGGGCGCCGCCATGCCGCACGGCCACGAGGTCGTCATGGGGCCTGACGGCACCGCGACCGGCGAACTGAGGGAATTCGAGGCCTTCGCCCCGGTGGTCGCGCTCGGCGGCGAGGCGCGGCTCAACCTCGGCATCGCGACGGGGGGCGAACCCTCGCCCTGGCCCACGGAAGCCGAACAGGCCGTGGACCGGGCCAAGGTCGCGCGCGGCCTCGCCCATGCGGCACGCCACGGCATCACCGCGATGGTGAACATGGACGGCAACCGCTACACGCTGGAGCTTCTGCGCGGCCTCCAGAGGGAAGGCGGGCTGACCGCGCGGGTGAAGGTGCCCTTTCACTTCAAGCCGCACATGGAGCTTTCGGAGCTTGACCGCGCCGACGCGATGACGCGCGATTTCGACGACGACTGGCTTTCCTGCCGGTTCGTGAAACTCTTCATGGACGGCGTCGTCGACAGCCGAACCGCCTGCATGCTGAACGACTATCCCGGCCATCCCGGCCACCGCGCGGAACCCCTGTTCGCACCCGCCCGATTCAACGAGATCGCCACCGAGATCGACCGCCGCGGGCACCAGATCGCCGTCCACGCCATCGGCGACGGCGCGGTCAGGACCACGATCGACGGCTACGAAGCCGCACAGCGCGCCAACGGCAAGCGCGACAGCCGCCACCGGATCGAGCATATCGAACTTATCGACCGGGCCGACGTGCCCCGCCTCGGTGCGCTTGGCATCACCGCCTCCGTCCAGCCGCCCCATGCGCCCGGAGCGATGGATTTCGCGATGTTCCCGACCCTCGACGTGATCGGGCGGGACCGCTGGGCAGACGCCTATCTCTGCCGCGACCTCGCCGCGGCCGGCGCGCCCCTCGCCTTCGCCTCGGACTGGCCGGTGACCGACATCTCGGTCCTGCGCGGCATCCAGGCCGCCCTCACCCGGCCGACCTACGAAGGGGCGGCGGACCAGCGCGTGCCGCTCATGGAGATCCTGCGCGCCTATACTGCCGGCGGCGCCTGGGCCGCGCATATGGACCACGTCACCGGCACGCTCCGGCCCGGCATGGCGGCAGACATCGTGGTGCTCTCGGGAGATATCGAGGCGGCGCCGGCAAAGGACGTGGCGGGCATGGGCGTAGCACTCACCATAGCGGGCGGGCAGGTGACGCACCGGGCCTGACCACCCCGGCCGCGTTCAGCGCTTGCGAACGAACTCGGTCCTGAGCACGAGGCCCTTGATCGTCTCGTGGCGGCAGTCGACCAGATCGGGGTCGTCGGTCAGCCGGATCGAGCGGATCACCGTGCCGCGCTTCAGCGTGGTGCTCGTCCCCTTGACCTTCAGGTCCTTGACCAGCGTGACCGCATCGCCGTCGGCAAGCGCGTTGCCCTCGGCATCGACGACCGCCACCGCGGCCACCGCCGTCACGTCCGACGCCGGCCGCCACTCGCCGCTCGCCTCGTCATAGACATAGTCCTCGTCGTCGCCCATGGTCTGCCTCCGCCCCGGGGCCCGCAAGGGGACGCCCGGATCGCGCTCTAGCGCCCCGGGCCGGAGCGGACAAGACGCCACGGCAGCCGCCCGCGTCACTTCCGGCGCCGCCCCTCGATCTGCCCAAGCCGGACGTGGCGCAGCGCCTCCACCAGCATCGCGATCACGAACCCGAATATCATGAAGCCGTTGGCGCCGCACATGCCGCCCAGAAGCCGCCAGTCCTGCGGCAGCACCAGATCGCCGTAACCGAGCGTCGTGAACGACACGAGCGCGAAATAGACCGAGGATTCGAGCGTCGGCAGGATACCCAGAAGATCGAAGGCCAGGGCCCAGGTCCAGACATCCACCGTCACCACGCCCATGACCCAGAGCGCCGCCGCAATCAGCACGATCGCCAGCTTCGGCCCGTGCGGCTCGCGCGTGAGCCAGGGTTGGAAGCGGCGGATCAGCACCTCGACCACCAGGAGCGTCGCCCCGGTGAGCGAGATCGTGGTCAGCATCAGGAGCGAACCGATGGCGATCTGGACGAACATGCGCGCCTCCCTCTCCGGCTCCGGATACCGGCTCGCGCGCCGCCCGTGAAGCCCCCGGCTGGACTTGGCCGCGCCCCTCGCCTATCTCGGGCAGGTCATGGCCGAGAAACAGAACCCCAACTACAAGGTGATCGCCGAGAACCGCCGTGCGCGGTTCGACTACTTCATCGAGAGCGATCTGGAGGTCGGCATCGTCCTGACCGGGTCGGAGGTGAAGTCGCTCCGCACCGGCCAGTCGAACATCGCCGACAGCTACGCCTCGGTCGAGGGGGGCGAGCTCTGGCTGATCAACAGCTACATCGCCGCCTACAAGCAAGCCGGCGTCTTCGGACATGAGGAGCGCCGGCGGCGCAAGTTACTGGTGTCGCGGAAGGAGCTCGCGCGGCTCTGGCAGGCGGTGGGCCGCGAGGGCATGACGCTCGTGCCACTGGTGATGTATTTCAACGACCGCGGCCGGGTGAAGCTGAAGATCGGCACGGCGAAGGGCAAGAAGCTGGCCGACAAGCGCGCGACCGAGGCCACCCGCGACTGGAACCGGCAGAAGCAGCGGATCCTGAAGCAGGGCTAGGATTTGCACGCAGCCGCGGCGCCTGACCCTGGAAGGATGGCCCATCCACCAGCCCCAGCGGATCGGCCTCGATGTATCGTCCCGTCGTCGGATCGTAATCGCGCACCCAGTTCTGGTGCAAGCCGGACCGTTGCTTCATCTGGCGGGCCAGCCCTCTGGGTCCTTGCAACGGCCCGGCCCGGCCGGGTATTGCGGGACGAGGCACGAAGGGGGCGGACATGGCCGAGGACGATCCGAAGACTCTGGTTTCCACCGGCTGGCTGGAGCGGCACCTGAAGGATCCCGACCTGAGGCTCCTCGACGCCTCGTGGTACATGCCCGGGTCGGGGCGCGACCCGAAGGCCGAATACGATGCGGCCCACATTCCCGGCGCGCGGTTCTTCGACATCGACGAGATCGCGGACCTGCGCTCGGGCCTGCCGCACATGGCGCCCACGGCAGAGAAGTTCATCAGCCGGATGCGGGCGATGGGCGTGGGCGACGGGCACCAGGTCGTCGTCTACGACGGCGCCGGCATCTATTCGGCGGCCCGCGTGTGGTGGCTCTTCCGGCTCATGGGGAAAACCGATGTCGCGGTGCTCGACGGCGGCTTCCCGAAGTGGCAGGCGGAGGGGCGGCAGGTCGAGGACATGGCGCCGATCCTGCGCGACCGCCACATCACCGTCAGCCGGCAGGCGCATCTCGTGCGCGACGTCACGCAGGTCGCCGCCGCGGCCAAGCTCGGCGACCACGAGATCATCGACGCCCGCTCACCCGGCCGCTTCGCCGGCACCGAGCCCGAGCCGCGCCCCGGCCTGCGGTCGGGCCACATCCCGGGCTCGAAGAACCTCCATTACGCCACGCTCCTTCATGCCGACGGCACGATGAAGGACGCCAAGGGGCTCCGCGCCGCCTTCGCGGCGGCGGGCGTGGACCTTGACCGGCCCGCCATCACCACCTGCGGCTCGGGCGTGACGGCGGCGATCCTGAACCTCGCCCTCGCGCGGCTCGGCAAGCACGACCACGCGCTCTACGACGGTTCCTGGGCCGAATGGGGCATGTACAACGACCTCAAGGTCGCGAAGGGGTGACGCCGATGTTCGCCAGCCTGAAGCCGCAGCCCGCTGACAAGATCCTGCAACTCATCGGCCAGTTCCGTGCCGATCCGCGCGCGGACAAGATCGACCTCGGCGTCGGCGTCTACAAGGACCCGAGCGGCCTGACGCCGGTCATGCGCGCCGTGAAGGCCGCCGAGAAACGGCTCTGGGAAACGGAGACGACCAAGACCTACACCGGCCTCGCCGGGGAGCCGGCGTTCAACACGGCACTCGCCCGGCTCGTCCTCGGGGAAGCGACGTCCGAAGACCGCATCGCTGCGGCGGCGGCGCCGGGCGGCACCGGCGCGGTGCGCCAGGCGTTCGAACTGATCCGCATGGCCTCGCCCGGGGCGCGGGTCTGGGTTTCCGATCCGACCTGGCCCAACCACCTCTCGATCCTGAACTACCTCGGGATGCCTGTCCGGCCCTACCGCTACTTCGACGCCGAGACGCGCGGCGTCGCCTTCGAGGCGATGCTCGCCGACCTCTCCGGGGCGAAGGCGGGCGACGCGGTGCTGCTGCACGGCTGCTGCCACAACCCGACCGGCGCCAACCTGACCCTGCCCGAATGGGCCGAGGTGGCGGCGATCCTCGAGAAGACCGGCGCACTGCCGCTCATCGACATCGCCTACCAGGGTTTCGGCGACGGGCTCGAAGCCGACGCGGCGGGCGTGAGGCTTATCGCCGACCGCCTGCCCGAGGTGCTGGTCGCCGCCTCCTGCTCGAAGAACTTCGGCATCTACCGCGAACGCACCGGCGCGCTTATGGCCCTCTCCGACCCGGCCCGGCGCGAGGTCATGCAGGGCACGCTCGCCTTCCTCAACCGCCAGAACTATTCCTTCCCGCCGGACCACGGCGCGCGGCTCGTCACGATGATCCTCGAAGACCCGGCGCTGCGTGCCGACTGGGAGGTGGAGCTGGAATCGGTGCGGCTGGGGATGCTCACCTTGCGCGAACAGCTCGCCGCGGAACTGCGCGACCTGTCCGGTTCCGACCGCTTCGGCTTCCTCGCGCAGCATCGCGGCATGTTCTCCCGCCTCGGCGCGTCGCCCGAGCAGGTGGAGCGGCTGAAGACCGAACACGCCATCTACATGGTCGGCGATTCGCGGCTGAACATCGCCGGGCTGAACGCCGCAACGGTGCCAGTGCTCGCCCGCGCGATCCTTTCCGTCGGGATCTGAGGGCGGCACACCGGATCCTGGCCCCGGTGATTCCGCAGGACCCCCGGCAGGGGTCGAACGCGGACGGCGGGGCCGAGGCCCCGCCGCCCTGTCGGCCTCGCCACGGGATCAGGCGTGGTAGGCGCTCTCGCCGTGCGAGGTGAGGTCGAGTCCCTGACGCTCGTCGTCGCTGGCGACGCGGAGGCCGGTGATCGCCTTCGTGACGTAGATCAGCACTGCCGAGCCGATGCCGGACCAGAGCACGGTGATCAGCACCGCCTTGATCTGCGTCACAACCTGCGCGCCCATGACGAAGTCATCTCCTCCGGTGCCGCCAAGCCCCGGGGCCATCAGGATACCCGTGGCGATGGCGCCGAAGATCCCGCCGATGCCGTGCACGCCGAAGACGTCGAGGCTGTCGTCATAGCCGAACTTCTGCTTCACCCGGGTCACGAAAAAGTAGCAGACGGGCGAGACGGCGAGGCCGAGGACGATGGCCCCGACCGGGCCGGTGGTGCCGCAGGCCGGGGTGACGGCGACGAGGCCCGCGACCATGCCGGAGGCCGCACCGAGGCCCGATGCCTTGCCGCGGGTGATCGTCTCGACCAGCGCCCAGCTCACGATCGCGGCGGCCGTGGCGACGAAGGTGTTGAGCATCGCCAGCGTCGCGCCCGCCGTCGCCTCGAGGTTGGAGCCGGCGTTGAAGCCGAACCAGCCGACCCAGAGCATCGCCGCACCGACCATTGTCAGCGTCATCGAATGCGGCGCCATGTTGTCGCGCCCGTACCCCACCCGGGGACCGAGCACCAGCGCCCAGACCAGCGCCGCGATGCCGGCATTGATGTGGACGACCGTGCCCCCTGCGAAGTCGATCGCGCCCATGTTGAAGATCAGGCCCGAGGCGTCCCAGACCATGTGCGCGACAGGGAAGTAGATGAACGTTACCCAGAGCACAGAGAAGATCAGCACCGCCGAGAACTTCGCGCGTTCCGCGAAGGCGCCGATGATGAGGGCGGGCGTGATCGCCGCGAAGGTCATCTGGAAGGCGATGAAGACATATTCCGGCAGCACCACGCCACCGGTGAAGGTCGCCGCCGTCGTCTCCGGCGTGACCCCGGCGAGGAAGACCTTGCCGAGGCCGCCCCAGTAGGGCGAGATGCCGCCGCCGAAGGCGAAGGAATAGCCGTAGAGGATCCAGACGATCATCACCACCGCGGCGATCATCGTGCACTGCATCAGGACCGACAGCATGTTCTTCGTCCGGACGAGCCCGCCGTAGAAGAGCGCGAGCCCCGGAACCGTCATGAACAGCACCAGCGCCGAGGCCGTCATCATCCAGGCCACGTCGCCCTTGTCGATGACCGGCACCGCCTGCGCGGCCGCCGTGGCGGTTTCCTGCGCGACGGCCGGCAGGCCCAGGGCCAGGGCCGCGAGCCCCGCCCATCCGAGAGTCTTCTTCATCGTCATCCCCCGATTGGTTGTCCCGCTCACAGCGCGTCCTCCCCGGTCTCGCCGGTCCGGACCCGCACCACCTGCTTCAGATCGAGCACGAAGATCTTGCCGTCGCCGATCTTGTCGGTCTTCGCCACCTTGCGGATCGTATCCGCGACCTCGTCGGCCAGGGCGTCGCTGACGGCGATCTCCAGCTTCACCTTGGGCACGAAGTTCACGGCATATTCCGCGCCGCGATAGATCTCCGTATGCCCCGACTGCGCGCCGAAGCCCTTCACCTCGGTCACCATCATCCCCCGGACCCCGATCGCGGTCAGAGCCTCGCGCACCTCGTCGAGCTTGTAGGGTTTGATTGCCGCTATGATGTATTTCATGGTTCCCTCCGGCGCCCCGCTGCTTGCTGTTCCCGCAGGCAGGGAGCGACGGAGCCACCCCGGAGACAACGGAATCGTCCTGGTTCGGCGGCGCGGAATCAGGCATATGCCAAAAATTTGTGCAGATATCGGGGAAGTGACGCGGGATTGAGCGCATCCCGCCTGCTGCAACTGCGAAACGGCGCGGACGAACGACGCCGCGCCGCAGCGTCTGCCCATTCACCGGCGGAATTGTGAGCCGCCGGCGCTCCACATTCCCGCCGCACTCCTGTATGGTCACCCGAAAACGGGCAGGCATCGGACAAGACGCATGAGAGAGACAGGCGGCAGGAAGCCTCCCCTGGTGGCGGACCGGCGCTACGGCGGACAGCCGAAAGCGGCGGCGAAGCCGAAGGTGGCAGCGAAGCCCCGCGTTGCGCGGCGCCCGGCGCGACGGGCGCCTTTGCCGGTGCGGCTCGTCGCCGGGCTCTTCCGGGCCGTCTGGCGCGTGATCTGGGGCATCGGCTGGCGGCTTGCCGCGATGGGCGCCATCGTCACCGGCCTCGCCACGCTCTATTTCTACGCCCAGCTCCCGCCGCTCGATACGCTCATCGACGCGCGCACCCGCGGCTCGGTCACCATGCTCGATCGCGAAGGCCAGGTCTTCGCCTGGCGGGGGGAGACCTTCGGCGGCACGATCACCGCCGACACCGTCTCGCCCGAGCTGAAGAACGCCATCGTCGCGACCGAGGACAAGCGCTTCTACCGCCACCTCGGCATCTCGCCGCGCGGCATCGCCAGCGCGGTCCGCATCAACCTCGCCGAGGGGCGCGGCCCGCTCGAGGGCAACGGCGGCTCGACGATCACCCAGCAGGTCGCCAAGCTCATCTGCCTCGGCGTGCCCTATGACCCGAAGGCCTGGAAGTCGGAGGCCGACTACGAGGCCGACTGCCGCCAGTCGAGCCTGATGCGCAAGATCAAGGAAGTGCCCTTCTCCTTCGCGATGGAGGCGAAGTACGGCAAGGACAGCATCCTGACGCTCTATCTCAACCGCGCCTATCTCGGCGCCGGTGCGCGCGGCTTCGAGGCGGCGAGCCAGCGCTATTTCGGCAAATCGGCGAACGAGGTCGGCCCGGCCGAGGCGGCGATGCTCGCCGGGCTCCTCAAGGCGCCCACGCGCTATGCGCCCACCGCGAACCTTCAGCGCGCGCAGGACCGCGCGGCGGTCGTGCTCGGGCTGATGCACGAACAGGACTTCCTGACCGACGCGCAGTACCGCGACGCGCTGGCCAACCCGGCGCGGCTCTCCAAGGCGGCCGAGGCGCGGGCGGGCGGCTATTTCGCCGACTGGGTGATGGATGCCGGCCCAGCCTTCCTGACACAGGACACGACCGAGGACGTGATCATCCGCACCACGCTCGACCAGTCGATCCAGAAGCGCGCCGAGGAGGCGCTTTCCTACGTCTTCGAGACGAAGGTCAAGGCCGGCTCGAAGGCCCAGGCGGCCATCGTCGTGATGTCGGCCGACGGCGCGGTGCGGGCCATGGTCGGGGGCCGCGACAGCACGGTCAGCGGCGCCTTCAACCGCGCGACGCAGGCGATCCGCCAGACCGGATCCACCTTCAAGCCCTTCGTCTATGCCGCAGCACTCGACATGGGCTACACGATGAACTCGCTCATCGACGATTCCCCGATCACGCTCTACGTCAAGGGTTCAGGCGAATGGACCCCGAAGAACTACGAGCCCGAATTCCGTGGGCTGATGACGCTGACGGATGCGCTGGCCAGTTCGATCAACACCGCGACGGTGCGGCTGAGCCAGGCGGTCGGGCTCGACGCGGTGCGGCAGGTCGCGGCGGATTTCGGGCTACAGTCGGAACTCGCGCAAGGTCCGGCGATCGTGCTCGGCTCCTCGGGGGCGACGCTCCTCGACATGACCGGCGCCTATGCCGGGATCCTCAACGGCGGCTCGTCCGTGCATCCCTACGGGCTGCTGGAGCTCCGCATCCAGGGCGACGACGTCTCGCTCATGGGGCAGGAGGGCGGCATGGGCGAACGGGTGATCTCGGAGAACGCCGCGCGCCAGCTGACCTACATGATGACGCAGGTGATCGAGCGCGGCACCGGCCGGCGGGCGCGGATAGAGGGGCACGAGGCGGCGGGCAAGACCGGCACCACCTCGGACTATCGCGACGCCTGGTTCATCGGCTTCACCGCGGATTACGTGGTCGGCGTCTGGATGGGCAACGACGACAACAAGCCCCTGACCGGGGTGACCGGCGGCGGGCTGCCGGCCGAGATATGGCACGAGGTCGTGACGCGAATCGCGGCCGACCTTCCGCCCACGCCCCTGCCGATGATCCGGCCCGAGGACCTGCCGCCGCCCGAATACGTGGGCCAGACCTGGCAGGCCGGAGGCGGCGCGGACCCATATGCGGGCCAGCTCCAGCCCTATCCCGGCCAGGCCGCGCCACAAACCCAGCCGGCGCCGGCGGGCGGCGAAAGTCTCGTCGACATTCTCACGAACATCCTCGGCCGCCGCAACTGACGAGCGGCCGGCGGGCGCGGGAGCGCGGGCCTCAGCCCGTCTTCTGCAGCGCCGCCGTCAGGCGCCCGATGTCGCCCTTGCTGCGGTCCAGCATCGCGCCGATCTCGGTCCGCTCGGCGGCGAGCATGTTCACGCCCTCGATGATGATGTTGAAGAAAAGGTCCTTGCCGGACTTGTCGAAGACGTGCCAGCGCACCTCGAAGGGCGACTGCCCCTTGAGATGGGCGACCGAGACGACCTCGAAGAAACTCTTCAGCGGCCGCGCGTCCGTGACCTCGATCTTGCCGCCGATGAACTCGCGGAACCGCTTGCCGTACTTGCGCGAGATGTAGCCCTGGAAGGCCTTGACGTAGGCGCCCATGACCGCCGGATCCGCGCCCCGCCCCGCCGGGCCGAGCGCGCTCTGCGCGATGTAGCGCACGTCGGCGTAGCGCACGAAGATCTGTTCGAAATCCTTGTACATCGCCGGCTCGGACTTGCCGGAGTTGATGACGCGGTTCACGTCGGCGATGGCCTTGTCGATCAGCGCCCGCGCCTCCCCCACGTTCAGCGCGAAGGCCGCCCCCGGCAAAAGGGTCAACGCGGCCATGGCGGGCAGCGCGGCGGTCAGGGCACGGCGGGAAATGCTACTGTCCATAGGGGTCCTCGTATGGGTCGAACACCTCGGCCTCGATGCCGAGTTCGTAGTGACGGTTCTGCAGATACATCAGCCGCATCTGCGCGTAGCTGTCCGCGCTTCCATATAGGATGTCGTCGATGACATCGCCATAACGCTGCCGGTCGGCGACCTTGCCGGCGAGCTTTCCCGCCGCAACGTAGTATTTCTCCGGCTCGGGGAAGGCGCTGTTCATCGGGTCGATCACGAAATCGACGACCTTGCCAACAAGGTCGCGCTCCGTCGTAGGCCCGGCGAGCGGCACGACAAGGAAGGCGCCCTCCGGCGCGCCCCAGACATGCAGCGTCTCGCCGAAGTCGGTGTCCTCGGCGTGAAGCCCGACCGCCGTCGCCGGGTCGAGGATGCCGCCGAGGCCCACAGTGGTATTCATCAGGAACCGTGCGGCGTTCTTCACCGCCGGGTCGGGTCGCCCCTGAAGTAGGCTGTTGAGCACTGCCGCCGGCATCCCGAGGTTGTCGGAGAAATTCCCCAGCCCCGCGGCCAGCGGCGCCGGCAGGAAGGGCTTCCGGTCGGGCTTGCCGCCGCCGAAAACCGCCCGGTCGACCGCCAGGTTCGCCTCGTGCACGGCGCGGTTCTGCGTCTCGTAGGGGTCGTTGAACTCCGCCCCGGGCTCGGGCACAGCGCACCCCGCCAGGAGCAGCGCCACCGCTGCAACGCAGCCCGCGGGACGCGGCGGCCTCGAACTCGGCAATGGATTTCTCAACATTTTGTTCCTATCTTCCCGCGAAACTGCCGGTCGAGCGACGCTGACCGGAACAAGGCTTAAAAGCCCTGCCCGCCCGAGGCAAGGCTTGCACCGGGCCAATGCGGGGATCGGCGGAAAAACCGCCGGAGCAGGAGACCGTGATGAAGCGAGACACAGCGGCCCGCGGGCGGGAGGAGCTTGGCGCAGCCCGGTCCGAGGGGCGCGGGCTCTTCGCCGCCGTCGCGCTCTTCTCGGTCTTCGTCAACCTCCTCATGCTTACCGGGCCCATCTTCATGCTCCAGGTCTATGACCGGGTCCTCGGCAGCCGCTCGCAAGAGACGCTCGCCGCGCTCTTCGCGCTCGTGGTCTTCCTCTTTCTCATGATGGGCCTGCTTGACCTCGCGCGCGGGCGCGTGATGACCCGTCTCGCCGCCCGGTTCCAGGCCTCGCTCGACCGCCGCGTCTTCACCGCGGCCCTCGCCCGCTCGGCACTCGTCCCCGGCGATCCGGCGGCCGCCTCGGGCCTGCGCGACCTCGAAGCGATCCGAACGCTTCTCGCCGCACCTGTTTTCCTTGCGCTCTTCGACGCACCCTGGGCGCCCTTCTTCCTCGCCGCCGTCTTCATCTTCCACCCCTGGCTCGGCTGGACGGCGGTAGCGGGGGGGCTCGTCCTCGTGCTCGTCACGGCGCTCAACCAGGCGACAACGCGGCGCGCCGTTCTTGCCGCCAATGCCGCGAACCTCCGGGCGGAGCGGACAGCGGATCAGCTCCGCGACGAGGCCGACCTCGTGCAGAGCTTGGGGATGCGGGGGGCAAGCTTCGAACGCTGGTCCAACGCGCGCGGCACGGCGCTGGCCGCAGCCATCGCCGCCTCCGACCAGTCGGGCGTCTACTCGATCTTCTCGCGCACCTTCCGGCTTTTCCTGCAGTCCGCCATGCTCGCCGTGGGCGCGCTCCTGGTGCTGAAGGGCGAACTCACGCCCGGCGCGATGATCGCGTCGTCGATCCTGATGGGCCGGGCACTCGCTCCCCTCGAACAGGCTGTCGCCGGCTGGGCGCTCATCCAGCGGGCGCAGGAGGCCTGGGGACGGCTCGCCGCGCTCCTCGCCGCCGTCGCGCCCGAGACGCCGCGCACCGCGCTGCCACGGCCTAGGGCGGTGCTGGAGGCGAACCAGCTCACCGTGGTGCCGCCGGGCCAGTCGCAGGCGGCCCTGCGCTTGGTCTCGTTCCGGCTCGACCCCGGCCAGGCGCTCGGCGTCATCGGCCCCTCGGGCGCGGGCAAGTCCACGCTCGCCCGCGCGCTCACCGGCGTCTGGCGACCGGCGGGAGGCTGGATCCGGCTCGACGGCGCGACGCTCGACCAGTACGACCCCGACGTGCTCGGCGGCCATGTGGGCTACCTGCCGCAGCGCGTGACCCTCTTCGACGGCACGATCGCCGAGAACATCGCACGCCTCGCCCCCGCGCCGGACGACGCAGCCGTCGTCGCCGCGGCACAAAAGGCAGCGGCGCACCAGATGATCCTCGACCTGCCCGACGGCTACGACACGCGCGTCAGCCAGGCGGGAGGGCGGCTGTCGGGCGGGCAGATCCAGCGCATCGGCCTTGCCCGCGCGCTCTACGGCGCCCCGGTGATCGTCGTCCTCGACGAGCCCAATTCCAACCTCGACAACGAGGGTTCGATGGCGCTCAACGCCGCGATCCGGGCGATCAAGGCGGAAGGCGGATCGGTTCTCATCATGGCGCACCGGCCCGCCGCGATCCAGGAATGCGACCAGCTCCTGTTCCTCGACGGGGGGGCGCGGCGCGCGTACGGGCCGCGCGACGAGGTGCTGAGGGCGATGGTGAAGAACGCGGGCGACATCGCGCGCGCGCCCGGACCGGGAGGGGTGACATGACTTCAAGGGTGCCTTCGGCGCGGGGCTCGATCCTTCTAGGCCTTGTCGCACTTGCCCTCCTTCTCGGCGGCTTCGGCCTCTGGTCGGCCACCAGCCGGATCGCCGGGGCCGTCGTCGCCGGCGGCCAGGTGGAGGTGGAGCAGAACCGCCAGGTCGTGCAGCATCCCGACGGCGGCGTGGTGGACGATATCCTCGTGAAGGACGGCGACCTCGTCGCGGCGGGCACGCCCCTCCTCCGGCTCGACGGGACGCTTCTCAAATCCGAACTCGCCATCGTCGAAGGCCAGTTCTTCGAGATCCTTGCCCGTCGCGGCCGGCTCGAGGCCGAACGCGACGATGCCCCTGCCGTGACTTTCCCCGAGGAACTCGTCCGCTTCGCCGAGGGCCGGCCCACGATCGCCGCGCTGATGACCGGACAGGAGCGGCTCTTCGCCGCCCGGACCGAGACCCAGGCGAACGAGATCGACCAGCTCCGGCGTCGCGGTGCCCAGATCGCGAGCCAGATCGCCGGCATTGCCGCCCAGCGCGCTGCAACCGACAGCCAGCTCGTGCTCATCGGCAAGGAACTCGCCGACCTGACCGGGCTTCTCGCCAAGGGGCTCACGCAGGCGGGCCGCGTCCTCGCACTCGAGCGCGAGAAGGCGCGGCTCGAAGGGGTCGCTGGGGAACTCGACGCGACCCGCGCCGAGGCCGAGGGCAAGATCACCGAGATCGACATCGAGATCCTCAAGCGCGGCAGCACGAGGAGGGAGGAGGCCAACACCCAGCTCCGGGATCTCGGCTACCGCGAGCTCGAACTCGCCGAGCGTCGCCGGACGCTTTCCGAGCAGATCGACCGGCTGGAGATCCGGGCGCCGGTTTCGGGCGTGGTTCATGCGCTACAGGTGACGACGCCCCGCTCGGTGATTCGCGCCGCCGACCCGGTCCTCTACCTGATCCCGCAGGACCGCCCGCTCATCATCGCGGCGCGGGTCTCGCCTGTCCATGTCGACGAGGTTCGCGTGGGCCAGGAGGTGACGCTGCGATTTGCCGCGCTCGACAGCCGCACCACGCCCGAACTTTTCGGCCAGGTCGCCCGCATCTCGGCCGACGCCCTGACCGACGAGGCGAGCAGATCGGCGTATTACCGCGCGGAGGTGACGCTGGAGCCGGGCGAGCTTGCGAAACTTGCCGGACATGCCATCATTCCGGGGATGCCCGTCGAGGTGTTCATACGCACTGGCGAACGCACGCCGCTGGCCTATCTCGTCAAGCCGCTTGCGGAGTATTTCAACCGTGCCTTCCGGGAAAGCTGACACCCCGATCACGATCCGCCCCGCCCGAACCGGGGAACTTGCGGAACTGTCGATCCTGTGCCTCAGGTCGAAGGCGGTCTGGGGCTATGATGCGGATTTTCTCGCGGCCTGCCGCCCGAGACTCATCCTGCGTCCTGAGGATACCGCGACCTCACATGTCGCGGTGGCGACCCGGCGCGGCCATGCCATGGGCGTCCTGCAGCTGACCGTACAGGGCGAAAGTGCGATGCTGAACAAGCTCTTTGTCGAACCGCAGGCGCTCCGCACCGGAATCGGGCGCGCGCTTTTCGCCGAAGCCGTGCGGATAGCGCGCGAGGCCGGCGCCCGGACCCTCGTCATCGACAGCGACCCGGCCGCCGCGGGTTTCTTCCGCCGCATGGGTGCAAGTCCCGCGGGCGAGGTCGCCTGCGACTGCGTCGCCGGCTACACCCTGCCGCGATTGCTTCTGGCTCTCTGAGTCCGCGCGCCCTTCCGCCACGCTCGCTGCGCCGCTAACCTGCCGGCCGAAACGGATTCGCGCCATCGAGGGCGCAGAGGAGGACCCCATGGCCGGAACCATCGACGCCCGTCTGAGCGAGCTCGGGCTCACGCTCCCCGACGCCCCCGCGCCGGCGGCGAACTACGTGCCCTTTGTCCGTACGGGCGACCTCCTCTTCGTCTCGGGGCAGATTTCGCAAGGCCCCGCCGGCCTCATCAAGGGCCGGCTCGGCGAGACGATGGACGTGGCCGAGGGCGCCGAGGCGGCGCGGCGCTGCGGTCTCAGCCTCCTTGCCCAGGCACGCGCGGCCCTCGGCGGCGATCTCGACCGGCTGGTGCGGGTGGTGAAGCTGGGCGGCTTCGTGAACTCCACGCCCGACTTCACCGACCAGCCGAAGGTGATCAACGGCTGCTCCGACCTCATGGTCGCGGTCTTCGGCGAAGCCGGGCGCCACGCCCGCGCCGCGGTCTCGGCCCCCGCCCTGCCGCTCGGCGTCGCGGTGGAGATCGAGGCCGTCTTCCAGGTCGCCTGATGCCGGGCCTCCACAGCGTGCCTCCCCGCAGCGTGCCCCCCAACAACGTACCGCTGCCGGCGTCCTTCCTCCGCACGCCCATCGCGCACCGGGCGCTCCACGACCGCAAGGCGGGGCGGCCGGAGAACTCGCCTGCCGCCTTCCGTGCCGCCATCGCCGCGGGCTACGGGATCGAGTGCGACATCCAGCCCTCGGCCGATGGCGTGCCGATGGTCTTTCACGACTACGACCTGCGGCGGCTCACCGGCGTTCCCGGACGCATCCGCGGACTCAGCGCCGCGAAACTCCGGGCGCTTCGACTCCTCGATGGCGACGACGGCATCCCGACCCTGGCCGAGATGCTGGCGCTCGTCGCCGGCCGCGTGCCGCTTCTCATCGAGATCAAGGACCAGGACGGCGACATGGGTCCCGGCGTCGGCCCCCTGGAAGGCGCGGTCGCCGGGACGCTCCGGGGCTACGCCGGGCCCGTGGCGGTCATGTCCTTCAATCCGCATTCCGTCGCCGCCCTCGCCGAGGCGGCGCCGGCGATCCCGCGCGGGCTCACGACCTCCGCCTACGCGGCCGAAGACTGGCCGCTGCTGACGCCCCGCGTCCGCGACCGGCTCCGCGAGATTCCCGACTATGACGCCGTGGGGGCAAGCTTCCTCAGTCACGAGGCCGCCGACCTCGCTCGCCCGCGCGTGGCCGACCTCAAGGCGCGGGGGGCGGCCGTCCTCTGCTGGACGATCCGTTCGCCCGGTGCCGAGGCGGAGGCCCGCCGCGTTGCCGACAACGTGACCTTCGAGGGCTATGCCGCCACGATCCCGGCTTGACGCCCCCGGCGACGCGCCCCACTTCGGGCTGGCAGGAGCCCGCGCCATGGACGACATCGCCCTCGAAGTGACCGCCCATTCCGGCGTCGGCGAGATCGCCGCGGCCGACTGGGACGCCTGCGCCTGCCCCGAGGCGGCGGCGGGCGGGCGGCCCTTCGACCCTTTCACCACGCACCGCTTCCTCTCCGCCCTCGAACGCTCCGGCTCTGTCGGGAGGGGCACCGGCTGGCAGCCGCACCCGCTCGTCGTCCGGGCGGCGGGCACCCCGGTCGCCGTCATGCCGCTTTATGCGAAGAGCCACAGCCAGGGCGAATACATCTTCGACTGGAACTGGGCCGACGCATTCGAGCGCGCCGGCGGGCGCTACTACCCGAAGCTCCAGGCGGCCGTACCCTTCACGCCGGTGACCGGCCGGCGCTTCCTGACGAAACCTGGCTGGGAGGGTCCGGGCCGCGCCGCGCTGATCCGCGCGATGGTGCAGATCGCCGCCGACAACCGCCTCTCCTCTGCCCATGTCACCTTCTGCACCGCCGAGGAGGCCGAGGCGGGCGCCGCCCAGGGCTTTCTCCGCAGGAAAAGCCAGCAGTTCCACTGGCAGAACGACGGCTACGCCGACTTCGACGGCTTCCTCGCGGCCCTCGCCTCGCGCAAGCGGAAGGCGATCCGCAAGGAACGCGCCACCGCGGCGGCCTTCGGCGGCAGCATCCGAAGGCTCACCGGCGATGCGCTTTTGCCCGGTCACTGGGATGCCTTCTGGGCCTTCTACCAGGACACCGGCAGCCGCAAATGGGGCAGGCCCTACCTCACCCGCGCCTTTTTCGACGAAATCCAGGCCGCGATGCGCGACGATGTCCTTCTGGTGCTGGCCGAGCGCGGCGGACGCCCGGTCGCGGGGGCGCTCAACTTCATCGGCCGCGATGCGCTTTTCGGCCGCTACTGGGGCGCCGTCGAGGATCACCCGTTTCTCCATTTCGAATGCTGCTACTATCAGGCCGTCGACTTCGCCATCGCCCGGGGTCTCGCCCGGGTCGAGGCCGGCGCGCAGGGCGAACACAAGCTCGCGCGCGGCTACCTTCCGGTCGAGACCCATTCGCTCCACTGGATCGCCGACGCCTCTTTCCGGGCTGCCGTCGCCCGCTTCCTCGATGCCGAGGCGCAGGCCGTGGGGCAGGAGATCGAGGTCCTGACCGACTACGGCCCCTTCCGGCGCGGCGACCGGCAGGACTGACTGCCGGCGCATCCCGGCGCAAATACTTCCACGGCAGGCATTGAAACTCGCCACCACGCCCCGGACAATCGCCGCCAGGACAGGGAGGCCCGAATGACCGACTCGCTCATTCTCTATTCCAACCCGATGTCGCGCGGCCGCATCGCGCGCTGGATGCTGGAAGAGATCGGCCAGCCCTACGAGGTGCGCTATCTCGACTACGGCGCGCCGATGAAGGCCCCGGAATACCTCGCGATCAACCCGATGGGGAAGGTCCCGGCGCTTGTCCACGGAACCCGCGTCGTCACGGAATACGCCGCGATCTGTGCCTATCTCGCCGACGCCTTTCCCGAGGCCGGACTCGCGCCCGAAGACCGTTCCGCCTACTATCGCTGGCTCTTCTTCGGCGCCGGTCCCTTCGAGGCCACGGTCATCATGAAGGCGCTCGCCGTCGAGGTGCCGGAGGAGCGGCGCGGGATGGTCGGCTTCGGGGCGCTTGCGACCACGCTCGACGCGCTCGAAACCCAGCTTGCCCGCACCCCCTACCTCGCGGGAGAGAGCTTCTCGGCGGCCGATGTGGCCACCGGGTCGCAGATCGGCTGGGGGCTGAGGTTCGGCACGATCGAGCCGCGCCCCGCGCTCCAGGCCTACTGGGACCGAATCAGCGCCCGCCCCGCGCTCCAGCGCGCCAACGACGCCGACAACGCCGCGATGCCGCCCAAGGCGGGCTGAGACCCGAAGGAGGAAAGCCATGAGCCAATCCGCACGCCTGCCCCAGGGGCCCGAACGCGAAGCCGCGCTCGGCCGGCTCGGCGCCACCGGCTGGCGCGCCGCCGAGGGCCGCGACGCGATCCGCAAGATATGGAAGTTCAAGAGCTTTTCCGAAGCGTGGGGCTTCATGTCGCGCGTCGCCCTCGCCGCCGAGAAGCTGAACCACCACCCGGAATGGACCAATATCTACAACACCGTCGACGCGACGTTGATCACCCACGACTGCGGCGGACTCTCCGCGCTCGACCTCACGCTCGCGCTCCGCATGGACCGGATCGCGGGCGAGGCCGAGGTGCAGACCGACCACGGCGAGCCGGTCACCTGCCTCTGCGAGATCCATGCCCGCGACGGCGGGCCCGACCGGGACTGACGCTGCGGCCGGAAGCGAGCTTCCGGCCGGCGGTCACCCCCCCCGCGCCGCGCCCCGCCTCAGACGGCCTCCAGAAGCGCCTCGCCGGTCGAGATGCTGCACTCGCCGGGCTTGTCGATCTGCACATGTGTCACCACGCCGTCGTCGACGATCGCCGCATAGCGATTCGACCGGCCGAAAAGCCCGATGGCCGGGGCATCGAAGGCCATGCCGAGCGTCCGGGTGAAAGCCCCGTCGCTGTCGCCGAGCAGGGTGATGCCGGCCGCCGCGGCCCCGGTCGCCTCGCCCCAGGCCTTCAGCGCGAAGGGATCGTTGACGGCGACGCAGATGATCTCGTCCACGCCCTTCTGGCGGAACTTTTCGGCAGTGCGTATGAAGCTCGGCATATGCACGGTGGAGCAGGTGCCGGTATAGGCGCCCGGCAGGCCGAAGAACACCACCCGGCGACCCTTCAGCCTTTGACCGAGATCGACCTTCTCCGGTCCCTTCTCCCCCATCCGCAGCATGGTCGCGGCGGGCAGCCGCTGCCCCTTCTCGATCGCCATCGCAAAAGTCCTCACTCGTTGCGTTTTCCGGTCCCGACGATATAGGGTCCGCCGCGCGGGCCACCAGAGGGGAAGTGTAATGGGCGGGATCGTCATCGTCGGCGCGGGCCAGGCAGGCGCCTCGCTCGCCGCGAAGCTCAGGGCGCTCGGCCACGCGGGCCCCGTCACGCTGATCGGCGAAGAGCCGCAGCCCCCCTACCAGCGCCCGCCGCTGTCGAAGGCCTATCTCCTGGGCGAGATGGATCTCGAACGGCTCTACCTTCGCGCGCCGGCGTTCTGGGACGAACAGGCCGTGACGCTCCGCCTCGGCACGCCGGTGGAGGCGATCGACACACGGGCACGCACCGTCCGCCTTGCCGGCGGCGAGACGCTTTCCTACGACGAACTCGCGCTCACCACCGGCTCCCGCCCCCGCCGCCTTCCCGCGGCCATCGGCGGCGATCTGGCCAACGTCTTCACCGTCCGCACGCTGGCGGACGTGGACGATATGGCGCCGGGCTTCCGGAAGGGCGCCCGCGCGCTGATCGTCGGCGGCGGCTACATCGGGCTCGAAGCCGCGGCGGTGGCGGCGAAGCTCGGGCTTCAGGTGACGCTGATCGAGGCCGCGCCGCGCATCCTGCAGCGCGTCGCTTCGCCCGAGACGGCCGACTATTTCCGCCGGCTCCACGAAGCCCACGGTGTCCGCATCCTTGAAGGCACTGGCCTTGCCCAGTTGACCGGCGAGGACGCGGTCACGGGCGCGATCCTCGTCGACGGCACCGAGATTCCGGCCGACCTCGTCATCGTCGGCATCGGCATCCTGCCGAACGCCGAACTTGCCGAGGCCGCCGGCATCGCCCTCGAGAACGGCATCCGTACCGACGAACTCGGCCGCACCTCCGCGCCCCATGTATGGGCCGCGGGCGACTGTGCCTCCTTCCCGCAGGGCGACGCACGCATCCGGCTCGAAAGCGTCGGCAACGCCATCGACATGGCCGACACGGTCGCGGCGAACATCCTCGGCGCCGCCACGCCCTACCAGGCGAAGCCCTGGTTCTGGTCGGACCAGTACGACGTGAAGCTCCAGATCGCGGGTCTCAACACGGGCTACGACCGGATCGTCACCCGGGAGGGCGAAGGCGGCGCCGTCAGTTTCTGGTACTACCGGGGCGCCACGCTCCTTGCACTCGACGCGATGAACGATGCGCGCGCCTACATGATCGGCAAACGCCTGATCGAGGCCGGCCGCTCGCCCGACCCGACGCTGATCGCCGACCCCGCCGCCGACCTCAAGGCGCTCCTCAGGTGAGGATCGTCGGCGGCACGCGGCGCGGGCTGAAACTCGCCGAGGTCGGCGCGGGCGACGCTGCGGCGCACCTGCGCCCCACTTCCGACCGGGTGCGCGAGGCGATCTTCAACCTCCTGATGAACGGCCCGTACGGCAACCCGGTCGAAGGTGCGCGCGCGCTGGATCTCTTCGCCGGCACCGGCGCGCTCGGGCTCGAAGCGCTCAGCCGCGGCGCCGCGCGTGTGGCCTTCGTCGATGACGGCACCGCGGCGCGGGCGCTCCTGCGCGCCAACATCGAGAAGATGCAGGCGATGGGCGCGACCGATGTCTGGCGCCGCGACGCCACCCGCATGGGCCCGAACCGGGGGCCGGGCTACAGCCTCGTCTTCCTCGACCCGCCCTATGGCAAGGGCCTAGGCGAACCGGCGCTCGGCTCGCTCGCCGAGGGACATTGGCTCGCCCCCGGCGCCCTGATCGTGTGGGAGGAGGGCACGCCCCCCCTGCCGCCCGAAGGCTTCACCCTTCTTGACCAGCGCCGCTACGGCGACACAATCATCACCCTCCTGAAAGCACCGGCGTGAGACCGGCGGCCGTCCTTTTCGACTGCGACGGCGTTCTCGTCGACAGCGAACCCATCACCGACCGTGTGATCGCGGCGAGCCTCGGCCGACACGGGCTTTCCCTCGCCGTCAGCGAGATCCATGCGCTCTTCCTCGGCGGCACCATGGCCGGCGTGGCCGAAGAAGCCCGCCGCCTCGGCGCCGCGCTTCCGCCCGACTGGGTGGATCGCGTCTACGAGGAGATGTTCGCCGAACTCGCGAAGGGCACGCCGCTCGTTCCCGGCATAAGCGGGGTGCTCGACGCCCTCGACGCGGCCGGCATTCCCTATGCCGTCGGCTCGAACGGCCCCCACCGCAAGATGCAGATCACGCTCGGCCAGCATCCCGGGCTCCATGTCCGGCTTCGGGGCCGCATCTTCTCCCGGCACGATGTCGCGCGCCCGAAACCGGCGCCTGACCTCTACCTTCACGCCGCCGCTGCGCTCAAGTCCCCGCCCGCCGCCTGCGTCGTCGTGGAAGACAGCCCGCCCGGTGCCCGCGCCGCCCGCGCTGCCGGCATGACCTGCCTCGGCTACGCGCCCCGGGACGACGGCGCCCGGCTCGCCGCCGAGGGCGCCCGGCCCTTCCACCGCATGGAAGACCTGCCGGCCCTCCTCGCTCTCTGACGCTGCGGCACGACACACCGAGTTTACCCGGCGGGCTTACCCTCGCGGCAGGACCTCTGCTATGCTGCTGCCATGCCGCTCTTTGCCGCCCGCACCGACTACTCCCCGACCGAGCGCCTTTCGGATGCCGTCATCCATGTTGCGGGCCTCGTCGTCGTGCTCGCCGCGGTGCCCGTCCTGATCACCGTCGCGGCATTCCTAAGGGGCGACCTGACCGCGGTCCTCGCCGTCTCGGTCTACGGCGCGGCGCTCGTCGCAATGATCCTCTGCTCGGCGCTCTACAACATGATCGCCCATCCCGGCTGGTCGCGGTTCCTCAAGCGGCTCGACCATTCGGCGATCTACGTGAAGATCGCCGGCACCTACACCCCCTTCACCCTGCTCTCCGGCCACGGGTTCTGGCTCCTCGCCGGCCTTTGGGGTGCGGCACTCGCGGGTGTCGGGATAAAGCTCGTGTCGCCCGACCGCTTCCGCCCGCTCGCGCTCGGGCTCTACCTCGCCATGGGATGGGCGGGGCTTGCCGCCGGCGGCACGTTCCTCGCCACGCTCTCCGGGCCGGTCATGGCGCTCATTCTTACCGGAGGGGTCCTCTACACGGTCGGGGTCGCGTTCTATCTCTTCGAGCGCCTGCCCTTCCACTACACGATCTGGCACGTGTTCGTGCTGGCGGCGAGCCTCGTCTTCTACGCTGCCGTCACACTCCACCTCGTCCAGACGGCCTGAGCGCCCCCGCTGCAATCACATCGCCGCCTTGCGGCTTTCCTCCAGGTAGATCTCGCGCAGCCGCGTCGCCACCGGCCCGGGCCGGCCAGACCCGATCGCCGCGCCGTCGATCTCGACCACTGGCATGACGAAGGCCGAGGCCGAGGTGACGAAGGCCTCGGCCGCCGCCTTCGCCTCGTCCAGGGTGAAGGGCCGCTCCTCCACCACCATCTGCGCCTCGCGCGCGAAGCGCAGGACAGCGGCGCGGGTGATGCCGTGCAGGATGTCCTCGGAAAGCTGCCGGGTGACGATCCGTCCGTCCTTGACGATATAGGCGTTGTTCGAGGTGCCCTCGGTGACGACGCCACCCTCTTCGGTGAACCAGGCGTCGTCCACGCCCGCCTTCTTCGCCATCATCTTGCCCATCGAGGGGTAGAGAAGCTGCACCGTCTTGATGTCGCGCCGCCCCCAGCGGATGTCGGGGATGCCGATGACCTTGATGCCGGTCTTCGCTGCTGGGCTCTCGGCCAGGCCCGGCTTCGACTGGGTAAAGAGCACGATCGTGCCCTTGACCTCCGCCGGATCGGGGAAGGCGAAGTCCCGGTCGCCCGGGTTGCCGCGGCTGATCTGGAGATAGACGAGCCCCTCGTCGATCCCGTTCCGCCTGACCAGTTCGCGGTGGATCGCCAGAAGCTCCGCCTCCGTCACCGGGCTTTCCATGTCGAGTTCCGCCATCGACCGCTTCAGCCGCGCCGCGTGGCCCGGAAAGTCGATGAGCCGGCCATCCAGCACGCTCGTCACCTCGTAGACCGCATCCGCCATCAGGAAGCCGCGATCGAAGACCGAGACCTTCGCCTCTTCCTCGGGGACGTAGTCGCCGTTGACATAGACGATGCGGGGGTCGGGGCGGGTCATGGGCAGTCTCCTTGGTGGGCGCGCCCCGGTGTCATCGGCCCTTGGCGGGGCCGCGTCAAGGCGGCGCGGCGCTCAGCCCCAGAGTGTCCGGTCCGGCACCTGCATGACGGAGCCTGCATAGCGCACCGGCGGCTCCCGGTCCTCGGCCAGGATCAGCGGCCCGTCGAGGTCCGCCACCTCCGCCCCCTGCGCGACGAGGAACGCGGGCGCCATCGAGAGCGAGGAGGAGACCATGCAGCCGACCATGATCCCGAACCCCTCCGCCTTCGCAGCCTCCCGCAGCGCCAGCGCCTCCGTAAGCCCGCCCGCCTTGTCGAGCTTGATGTTGACCATGTCGTACTTGCCCCGAAGGTCGGACAGCGAGGCGCGGTCGTGGCAGCTCTCGTCGGCGCAGACCGGCACCGGGCGCGCGATCTCGGCCAGCATTCCGTCCGCGCCCGCGGGCAGCGGCTGCTCCACCAGCGCCACACCGAGCCGCGCGAGGTGCGGCGCGAGCGCGGAATAGACCTCTGCCGTCCAGCCCTCGTTCGCGTCGACCACGATCCGCGCTTTCGGCGCACCGGCGCGCACCGCCTCCAGTCGCGCCATGTCGTCCTCGGTGCCGAGCTTGATCTTCAGGATCGGCCGGCCCGCGGCCCGCGCTGCCGCCGCCCGCATCCGCTCCGGCGTGTCGAGCGAGAGCGTGAAGCAGGTCGTGACGGGCGCCGGCGCACCCAGGCCCGCCAGTTGCCAGACCGGCCTGCCCGCCAGCTTCGCCTCCCGGTCCCAGAGCGCGCAATCGACGGCATTGCGCGCTGCCCCCGGCGGCAGCAGACCCTGCAGCGCCACGCGGTCCAGGTCCGGCGGCAGGGCCGCGATCTCTGCCGCGACACTGTCGAGGCTCTCGCCGTAGCGCGCGTAGGGGACGCATTCTCCCCGGCCGTTCACACCCCCGCCGGATGCCGTCACCGTCAGCACGGCAGCCTCCGTCTTCGACCCGCGCGAGATGGTGAAGACCTCCCTCAGGGGGAAACGGTCGCGGGTCACGGTCAGGCTCATCGTCGGCTCCCTCGGTTTCATCCTCGGTTCTCCCCGTCCCGCGGTTCCTGGTCAAGGGCGCCCTCTGTCGGGACGGACGCCCGACGGAAAACCGACGCGAACCCGACGCCCCGTCCGGCGCAGTTTTCTGCACCTGCAAAGCCCGCTTGCGCAGCGCAGCGCAATATTCTATCCGGGCCTGGAGCTGCCACGAAACTTCCTTGCCTGAGGAATCCGACATGAGCTTCCGCCTCCAGCCCAGCCCCCCCGCTCGCCCGAACCGCTGCCAGCTTTTCGGCCCGGGTTCCCGGCCGGCGCTCTTCGAGAAGATGGCGGCCTCGTCGGCGGACGTGATCAACCTTGACCTCGAGGACTCGGTCGCGCCGGACGACAAGCCGGAGGCCCGACGGAACATCATCCAGGCGATCAAAGATATCGACTGGGGCGGAAAGCATCTTTCGGTCCGCATCAACGGGCTCGACACGCCCTTCTGGTACCGCGACGTGGTGGAGGTTCTGGAGCAGGCAGGTGACCGGATCGACCAGATCATGATCCCGAAAGTGGGTTGTGCGTCAGACGTATACGCGGTGGACGCGCTGGTGACGGCGGTGGAGCGGGCGAAAGGACGGGAAAAGCCGGTTGCGCTCGAGGTCATCATCGAGACGGCCGCCGGCATCGCCCATGTCGAGGAGATCGCCGCGTCCAGCCCCCGACTTCAGGCGATGAGTCTCGGCGCGGCGGACTTCGCCGCGTCGATGGGCATGCAGACCACCGGCATCGGCGGCACGCAGGAAGACTACTACATGATCCGCGAGGGCCAGAAGTACTGGCCCGACCCCTGGCACTGGGCCCAGGCCGCCATCGTCGCGGCCTGCCGGACGCACGGCGTCCTGCCCGTTGACGGTCCGTTCGGGGATTTCTCCGACGATGAAGGCTTCATCGCCCAGGCGAAGCGCTCCGCCACACTCGGCATGGTCGGCAAGTGGGCGATCCACCCCAGGCAGGTGGCCCTCGCCAACGAGGTCTTCACGCCGTCCGAGGCCAAGGTGACCGAGGCGCGCGAAATCCTCGCGGCGATGGCGAAGGCCAAGGCGGAAGGCGCCGGGGCGGCGGTCTACAAGGGCCGGCTCGTCGACATCGCCTCGATCCGCCAGGCCGAGGTCATCGTGCGCCAGGCCGAGATGATTGCAGCGGGCGGATCCTAGGACCCGTTACCCACATGACGGCGCACGTCAGGCCGCGACGGCCTCGCGCGGCCGCGAGCGGATGAGAACGAGGACGATGATGCCGAGGTTCATCACGTTCCAGGCGATCCCGTTCAGGAAGGCCGCGCGGTAGGACCCGGTCAGGTCGTAGATCCAGCCCGACATCCAGCCGCCGAGTGCCATGCCCACGATCGTCGCCATCATCACGAACCCGACCCGCGCGCCGGCCTCCTTCGCCGGAAGGTATTCGCGCACTATCACCGCGTAGGAAGGCACGATCCCGCCCTGCGAGAGGCCGAAGACGAGGCTGACCACGTAGAGCGATGTGAGCCCGGCCGAGGGCAGGTAGAGCACCAGCGCCAGCGCCTGCAGCGCCGAACCGATGAGCAGTGTCCGGACCCCGCCCAGGACATCGGCAAGAAGCCCCGAGGCGATGCGCGAGGCGACGCCACCCAAGAGCATCAGCGACAGCATCTCGGCACCCACCGCCGGCCCGAAGCCGAGATCGACACAATAGGCGACGATATGGACCTGCGGCATCGACATCGCGACGCAGCAGCCCACGCCCGCGAGCGCCAGGAGCCACTGCAATGTCCGGGGCGACAGGCCTGTGCTGGCAGCGCGCAGGGCGGCAAGCCGGGTCGTCTGGTGCGCCATCTCGACCGGCAACGGTCGGCGCAGGAAAAGCGCGAGCGGCACGACGACAGTCAGCGTCAGCCCCGCGAGGAGAAGATAGACGACGCGCCAGCCCTGGGTTTCGAGAACGCCGGTGAGCAGAAGAGGCCAGATCGCGCCCGAAAGGTAATTCCCGCTTGCCACCAGTGCGACGGCGATGCCGCGGCGTTTCAGGAACCATTGCGACGCGTCGGCGATGAGCGGCCCGAAGCTCGCCGCCGTTCCGAAGCCGAGCGCCGCATGGGCCACCGACAGCGCCGCGACGGACCCCGACGCCGACGCCGCAGCATAGGCCGCGGCGTTGAGGACAGCCGCGCCGATCAGCGCCCAGGCCATGCCCCAACGGTCCACCGCCCGCCCGATCGCGAAGTTCCCGAGCGCGAAGCCCGCCATTGTCGCAGTGTAGGGCAGCGAGGCTCCCGCCCTGTCGATCCCGAACTCGGCCTGCACCGAGGGAAGGATCAGGATCACCGCCCACATGCCGACATTGCCCACCACCGCGACCAGGAGGGAAATCGCAAGCCGGGTCCAGGAGGCGGCGCTGTCGAGTGCGGCTGAAGGTTTCATGGGCGCGACGCTAGTGGGCGGCATGGGGCTTGTCCATGGGCGCGCGCGGTTGCATTGGCGTCGGGCTGCGGTCATATAGGCGCCTGACAGCGGTCCCATGACCCTTCGCGGGAGAGCGCCATGAACTACCTCGAGTTCGAAAAGCCCCTGGCCGAGATCGAAGGCAAGGCTGAAGAACTGCGCGCGCTCGCGCGGAAGAACGAGGGGATGGACGTCACGAGAGAGGCCGCCGCGCTCGACCGCAAGGCGGCGGACATGCTCCGCGACCTCTACAAGAGCCTCGATCCCTGGCGGAAATGCCAGGTCGCACGCCACCCCGACCGGCCGCATTGCGAGGACTACATCGGCGCGCTCTTCACCGAGTTCACCGCGCTCGCGGGCGACCGCAACTTCGCCGAGGACCATGCGATCATGGGCGGGCTGGCGCGGTTCGACGACCAGCCCGTGGTGGTGATCGGCCAGGAGAAGGGCTCCGACACCAAGACGCGGATCGAGCGGAATTTCGGCATGGCGCGCCCCGAGGGCTACCGCAAGGCGATCCGGCTGATGGACCTGGCCGACCGGTTCCGCCTGCCCGTGGTGACGCTCGTCGACACGCCCGGCGCCTATCCCGGCAAGGGCGCCGAGGAACGCGGCCAGTCCGAGGCGATCGCGCGATCGACCGAGAAATGCCTGCAGATCGGCGTGCCCCTGATCTCCATCGTCATCGGCGAGGGCGGATCGGGCGGGGCGGTGGCGCTGGCGACGGCGAACCGCGTCGCGATGCTGGAGCATTCGATCTACTCGGTGATCACCCCGGAAGGCTGCGCCTCGATCCTCTGGAAGGACGCGGAGCGGATGCGCGAGGCGGCGATGGCGCTGCGACTGACGGCGCAGGATCTCTTGAAGCTCGGCGTCATCGACCGGATCATCCCCGAGCCTGTCGGCGGCGCCCAGCGCAAGCGGGACGAAGCGATCCAGGCCGTCGGCAAGGCGATCGGCGAGATGCTGAAGGACCTTTCGGGCAGGAAGCCCGCCGACCTCCTGCGGGAACGGCGCGACAAGTTCCTGGCGATGGGGACCAAGGGCCTTGCCGCCTAGAGCCCGCCCTGCCAGTCCCTGACGGCGTCGAGCGGCCAGAGCAGCATCAGGATATTGAGCGCGAGTCCGTCGCGGATCAGCCATATTGTCAGCGCCTCGAAGCCGATCACGACGGCGACGCTGACCCAGATCGGCGCCATCCGCGCCAGCCAGAAGCCGCAGATCATCGCGAGGATGTCGACGACCGAGTTGATGACGCTGTCGCCGTAGTAGTCGAGCGAGATCGTGACCACGCGGTAGCGGTCGATCACCATGTCGGTGTTCTCGATGACCTCCCACGCCGCCTCGACGAAGGTGGCGATCACGAAGCGCCACTCGACCGCGATGCGCCGCGCAAACGGACAGAGGGCGGCGTAGAAGAGGATGCCGTGGATCACGTGTGACGGCGTGTACCAGTCGGTCAGGTGCTGCGAATTCTCGCTGCTCATCGTCTGCCCATGCCAGAACTTGACGTAGCCGCAGGTACAGATCGGCACCCGGCCCATCGACAGCAGCAGAACACCGGCCAGCGCGACCGTCAGGGCGACGAGTAGCCACGCAAGCCGCGCGCGCGTCATTCGGCGGCCGCGATATCGAAGCCCGCCTCTGCCATCAGCCGGTCGGAGGCGGCTTCGACCTCCGGCTCGATCCGCGCCATGAAATCCTCGACCGGCAGGCCCGCCGGGATGCGCGGCAGGAACTCCACCACCGCGAGTCCGGGTTTGCGCAGGATACCGTGCCTCGGCCAGAAAACGCCGACATTCGTCGCCACCGGCACGCAATCGTGACCGAGCTGGCTGTAGAGAACGCCGACGCCCACCTTGTAGGGCTTCTTGGCCCCGGCGGCCACGCGCGTGCCCTGCGGGTAGATGATGAGCTGGCCGGGGGCCGCGAGCCCCGCCTTAACGTCGGCGACCATCTTCTTCATCGCCTCTCCGCGCCGGCCGCGATCGACCGGCACGCAGCCGATGCGGGTGGCGTACCAGCCGAGGATCGGCGCCCAGAGGAGTTCCTTCTTCATGATGAACTTCGGCCGCGGCACGACCGAGACGAGGATGATGATGTCGAAGAAGGACTGGTGCTTCGCGGCGATGACCACCTCGTCCGCGGGCACCTCGCCGCGAACCTCGGAGCGCAGGCCGACAAGGAATGCCGCCGAGGCGCGGACCCAGCGGCAATAGGCATGGACGGCGTCGAAGGCGGCATCGCGGCGGAAGAGGACGAAGGGCGTCCACCAGAGCGCATAGACCGCCATTGCCAGATACATCTGGCCGATGAACACCACCGACAGGACGTATTGCAGCGCCGTTCTCATTGCACCTCCGTCAACGTCCGGAACGCGGCCGCGCGCGTCGCCCAGAAGGCCACGATAGCCGCGAGGGGCGGGATTGCCAGAGGCCAGAGCCAGCCCGTGCCGGAAAGGCCGAGGCCGGTGAGGAATCCGCCGGCCTCGTCGGCTCTGGGCAGAAGCGCCACGGCGACCGTTCCGGCGAGCGTCCCCGCTGCGGCGCCCGCAAAGGCACGGAGCGTGAAACGGCGGACGAAGGCGCGGGCGATGTAGGTATCCCGTGCGCCGACCAGGCGGAGAACGCGGATCACCTGTCCGTTGGCGGCAAGTGCGGCGCGGGCAGCGAGCGTCACCATGGCGGCGGCCACTCCACCTATGAGCGCGAGCGAGAGAAGGCCGAGCGCCCGGAGCCGCCCTGCCGCCTCGACCAGAGGTCGCCGCCAGCGTGCGTGATCGTCGAGCGTTGCTCCCGGCACCTCCGCCGCGAGCCTGAGCCGCAGGCCCTCGGCGTCGAAGCCCCCTGCAGCCTCGCTCACCTCGACGAGCGCGGGGATGGGAAGGCTTTCGACCGGCAGGTCCGGCCCGAACCAGGGCGCGAGAAGCGCCCGTGTCTCTGTCGCATCGAGCGCGCGGGCGGATGCCACGCCGGGCGTCACCGCCAGGATGTCGAGTACGGCTTGCGTCTGCGCCGCCATCTGTTCGGGCGGGGCGGAGATGCGGATGGTGGCACCACTGGCAAGCGCTTCCGACCAACGTTCGGCCAGCCGGCCCGTGGCGAGCGAGAGGGCGAGCGCAAAGACGGCGAGAAAGGCCATCGCGGCGGCGGTGAGGAGCGTGAGCCAGGCCGGGGCGCCCGCGGGCGGCACGACCCGGTCGGCCCGCGCATCGCCGGTGAGAAGCGCAAGGCCGCGTGCCAATGCGCCCCTCACAGCTCGGCCCCCGCCACCTGCACCTGACCGCCACGGATCCTCAGCACCCGTGCCGAGACTTGCGCCTTGGCCGCGCGGATCAGGTTCATGTCGTGCGTGGCAACGAGAATCGCGGTGCCCATCCGGTTCAGTTCCACCAGCAGCGTGAGGAGCCTGAGCGACATCTCCCAGTCAAGGTTGCCCGTCGGCTCGTCGGCGAGGAGCACCTCGGGCGACATGATGACCGCGCGGGCAAGCGCCGCCCGCTGGCGTTCGCCCCCCGAGAGCGAAGGCGGCAGCGCCGCGGCCTGACCGGAGAGACCGACCCAGGCCAGCAACTCGTCCAGTTCCGTCGGGTTGGCAGCGCGGTCGGAGACCGTGAGCGGCAGCGCGACGTTTTCGGCAAGGGGGAGATGGTCGAGGAACTGGCAGTCCTGATGCACGACGCCGATCCGGCGGCGAAGTCGGGCGATGTCATCGCGGCTCATCCCCGCGATGGTCTGGCCGAAGACCGAGATTCGCCCGGCGACGGGCGAAAGCTCGCCGTAGCAGAGTTTCAGGAAGGTCGATTTTCCCGCCCCCGAGGGGCCGGTAAGAAAGTGGAAGGACCCGGGCGAGAGCGCAAGAGTGATGTCGGACAGGAGCCGCACCCCGCCATAGCCATGCGCCACATCCTGGAACTCGATCACTGCCTTGCCCCCTCTGCGGCCATGGCCAATATGCCATGGCGTGGATGCGTTTTTTCGTGTCCGGCCACAAAGGCTTGGCCGGAAAGCCTTTGATTGCTACAACACGGCCATAACAAGGACCAGAATTGCCCGAAAACAGGTTCGGTGGGTGGTTGAGCAGGTAGGGACACCATGCGTCTGATTTGCCCGAGCTGTGGCGCGCAATACGAAGTGGACGAAAGCGTCATCCCCGACGGCGGGCGCGATGTCCAGTGCTCGAATTGCGGTCACGCCTGGTTTCAGCTCTCGGCGAAGCAGCTTGAGGCGGAGGCCGACGAAGCTGAGCGCAAGGCGGCTGCGGACGACGTGGCCACCACAGAGGAGGCGAGCAGTCGTGCGGCTGACACGTCGCCCCCCGCCGCGCCGGATGAGACACCGCCGGAACCTTCGGGTGCCTGGGCGGAACGGACCGAGGAACCCGGGGAACCGGCAGATCAGCCCGGACCGCCGGAGCGGACGCGCCGGACGCTTGACGACGCCGTGCGCAACGTCCTGCGCGAGGAGGCACAGCGTGAGACCCGCGCGCGGATCGCCGAGGGAACCTCGGTCGAGACGCAGCCCGATCTCGGCCTCGCCGCCGCGATCGGCGCCACGGCGGCGACGACCGGCGGGCGCACCGCCGAGCCGCAGGACCAGGATGCGAAAAGCCGCGGCGAAGCCCATGACTTCGACGACGACGCGCTCATCTCGCGCGCTTCGCGCCGCGAACTTCTGCCGGACATCGAGGAAATCAACTCCACGCTGCGTGCCACGTCGGAACGTGGCAACGAGGCCGCCGCCCTTGACGCGCCCGAGACGCTCGCGCGCCGCCGGAGCGGCTTTCGCATGGGGTTCTCGACCGCGATCCTCGTCGCGGCGATCCTGCTCGGGCTCTACGTCCTCGCGCCCATGCTCGCAGGGAGCGTGCCGGCGCTCGAACCCGTTCTCACCGCCTATGTGACGGCGGTCGATGCGGGCCGGACGTGGCTGGACGACCGCATGCGGTCGCTCACGGCATCGCTCCAGTCCGGATCGGCAAACTGACCGGCACTGGGCCGGTCAGAACCGCTCCAGAAGCCGCTTGAGATAGTCGAGTTCCTCGCTCGGGCGGGTCTGTTCGCCGGAACGGCGCCGAATCTCGTCGAGAAGGTCGCGGGCGCGGCGATAGACGTCGGGGCCCTGCAGCAGGCTCTCGTCGGTGCCGATGCGTCCGGACTGGCCCGTATTGCGGCCCAGCGGATCGCGGGGCACTTCGCGGCCCGCCTCGCCCACCGCCTCGCCCTGGTTGCCCGGCTGCTGGGGCTGGTTCTGCGCCAGCGCCTCGCCAAGGCTGCGCATCCCCTCGCGCAAGGATTCGATCGCCTCGGCCTGACGTTCGATGGCGCCCGCGGTATCGCCTTCGCGCAGCGCGCGCTCGGCTTGCTCCATCGCGCGGCCCGCGTCCGACAGCGAGCGCCGCGCCGCATCGCGTTCGTCCGACGGATCGCCCGGAAGCCCGCCCTCCTGCCGCCGGAGCGCCTCACGGAGCGAGCGCTGGCGGTCGGCGAGGCTGCGGGGATCGCCGCCGTCGCCCGGGCGCATCGCGTCGGGCCTGCCAGCCTGGCCGTCGCGGCCCTGCTGGCCGTCCTGGTCCCGCCCCTGGCCGTCGCCCTGATCCTGTCCGCTCTGGCCGTCCTGACCGGGCTGGCGCTGACCCTCCGTGCCTTCCTGCTGCCCTCCGGGCCGGCCCTGCTGAAGATCGCGGAACGCCTCGTCCGACAGGCCCTGCTGCTCGCGCAGGGTCTGGCGCAGGTTCTCCATGGCCTGAGCGCCGGG
>NZ_JAYRTX010000028.1:0-33696 GCF_041919395.1 Albidovulum sp. | reverse complement strand
GCCGTGCTGGCGGTGATGCCGTCCGACCACCTGATCCGCGAGGGCGAGGCGTTCCGCGCCGCGATCCGCACCGCCGCCGAGGCGGTGGCCGGGAAGGGAATCGCCGTGATCGGCGTCACCCCCACCGAACCGGCCACGGGCTATGGCTACATCAAGCCCGCGGTCAAGGGGACGCCGGGCGCGGTCAAGGTGCTGCGCTTCGTCGAGAAGCCCGACGAGGAGAAGGCCCACCGGCTGATCGCCGACGGCTGCCTGTGGAATGCGGGAATGTTCTGCTTCCGCGCCGGCTGGCTTCTGGAGGCGCTTGCCCAGGTCGAGCCGGAGGCGGTGCGGCTCGTCCGCGACGCGGTGGCGGCGATGAAGCCCGACCTCGGGATGCTCGTCCCGGGCGAGGCCTTCACCCGGGTCAAGGCGATCTCGTTCGATCACGCCTTCATGGAAAGGACCGACGCCGCCGTCGTGGTGCCCGCGGCCTTCCGCTGGTCGGACGTGGGTGACTGGAACGCGGTCTGGGCCGCCTCCGACCGCGACGCGGCCGACAATGCCGTGCGCGGCGACGCCATCGCGCTGGATGCGACCGGCAACCTGATCCATTCCGAGGACCGGCTGGTCTGCGCGCTCGGGGTCGAGAACCTCGTCATCGTCGAGACGCCGGATGCGATCCTCGTCGCCCCGCGCGAGCGGGCGCAGGAGGTGAAGGCGCTGGTCGGCGCGCTGAAGGAAAGGGGACGGCCGGAGGCGGTGGAGCACCTGAAGAACCACCGCCCCTGGGGCTGGTACCAGACCATGGACCTCGGCGACCGCTTCCGTGTGAAGCGGATCGTGGTGAAGCCGGGGGCGAAGCTCAGCCTGCAGAGGCACCACCACCGGGCCGAGCACTGGGTCGTGGTGCGCGGCACCGCCGAGGTCACGATCGGCGCCGAGAAGCGCATCCTGCACGAGAACGAGAGCGTCTATATCCCCCTGGGCGAGATTCACCGGCTGGCCAACCCCGGCCGCATCCCGGTGGAGATCGTCGAGGTGCAGACGGGCACCTATCTCGAGGAGGACGATATCGAGCGGATCGAGGACGAGTTCGGCCGCACCTGAGGCGCGGCCGATATGGTCACCCGCGAAGCGTGACGTTGACGGCGAAGGAGCCCTTCTCGCCCTCCATCAGGCTGAACTCGATCTCGTCGCCGACTGCGATCTTGTCCCAATCGTTGCCGGTCAGGCTGTCGCGCTGGAAATAGGCCTCGATGCCGCCGGCGGTGCGGATGAAACCGTAGCCGTCGTCGGCGAAGACCTGGGCGACGCGGCCGTGGTGGCGTTCGGGATGGCTCTTGACCTGAAGGCCCTTCATCTTGCGCACATAGTCGTCGAGCTGACGTCGCGCGGCGTCGAAGGCGTCGCGGATGGCGACATGCAGATCCTCGTGCGCGCCGAGATCGCCGGGCTTGCGGTTGACCACGATCACGCCGCCTGGCACCTCGGCATCGACCGCCACCTGATAGAGATGGCCCTTGTGCCCCCGCGCGCTGCGCTTCTCGACCACCACCCTCAGCGAGGTGATCCGGTCGAACACGCGTTCGAGCTTGCCGATCCTTCCGCGAATTTCGCCGGTGATCGTGGGCGAGGCATCCATGCCGTGAAAGACGATCTGCGGTTCCGTCTGCATCGCTTCCTCCGTTCCCTTCACCGCGATCATCGCCGGCGCGGCAGAGGGCGCATTGACCGGGATCAGGGCCGGCGTCCGTCCATGCGGTATTACGGCCGCGGTGTTCGGGTGATGCAAACCAGCCGAAGGAGGCCGCGATGAGCGCGTTCGGACTGAGAATCATCGACGAGGCGGTGCAGGCCGCGAATCTCTGGATCAACGAGGTGGACGCCCGGATGGGCTGGAATGACAAGCAGCGCAGCTACCGGGTGCTGAGGGCCGTTCTGCACGCCATGCGGGATCACCTTACGGTGAACGAGGCGACCGACCTCGGTGCGCAGTTGCCGACGCTGATCCGTGGCATCTACTACGAGGGGTGGAACAGCGCGAAGAACCCGGCGCGGATGCGCCACGCGGCCGATTTCGTCGCCGCCGTGCAGGCCGCCTACGGGGTCGAACCGCTAGGCCAGGTCGATCATGTCGTGCGCGCCGTCATCGACCTCCTCGACAGCCATGTCACGGCAGGCGAGATGAAGGACGTGCGCGAGGCCTTCACGAAGGAGATCCGCGCACTCTTCGGCGTCGGGTGAGGGCGCTCAGAGAAGCGACTTCGCCTTTGCCGCCACCGCCTCTGCGGTGATGCCGAATTCTGCATAGAGCCGTTCGGCCGGGGCCGAGGCGCCGAAGCCCTCCATGCCGACGAAGCCGGACTTCGCCTCGCGCCCGCGTTCGCCCAGAAGCCAGCGGTCCCAGGGTTGGCGCACGGCGGCCTCGACGGCCACGCGCACCGGTCCTGCGGGCAGGACCTTGCGGCGATACTCCTCGGGCTGGGCGGCGAAGAGTTCCATGCAGGGCATGGAGACGACGCGGGTGCCGATGCCCTCGGCCTGGAGAAGGTCGCGCGCCTTCAGCGCGATCTCCACCTCGGAGCCGGTGGCCATGAGGATCGCCTGACGTCGCCCCTCGGCCTCGCGGAGCACATAGGCGCCCTGCGCGGTCAGGTTCCGGGCGGTGTGCAGCGTGCGCACCGTCGGCAGGTTCTGGCGGCTGAGCGCCAGCACCGAGGGCGTGCGGTCCGAGGTCAGCGCGAGTTCCCAGGCCTCTGCCGTCTCGATCAGGTCGGCGGGGCGGAACGTCCAGGTATTGGGCGTCGCCCGGCAGATGGCGAGGTGTTCGACCGGCTGGTGGGTCGGCCCGTCCTCGCCGAGGCCGATGGAATCGTGGGTCATGACATAGACCGCCGGCACGCCCATCAGCGCGGAAAGCCGCATCGCGCCACGGGCATAGTCGGTGAAGCAGAGGAAGGTGCCGCCGTAGGGCCTGACGCCGCCATGCAGCGCCATGCCGTTCATCGCCGCCGCCATGCCATGTTCGCGGATGCCGAAGTGGATGTAGCGGCCCTTGCGGTTCTCGGCGTTGAAGATGCCGAGGCCGCCGGTCATGGTCAGGTTCGATCCGGTGAGGTCGGCGGAACCGCCGATGGTCTCCGGCATCACGGCGTTCACCACTTCCAGCACAAGCTCGGACGCCTTGCGGGTGGCGACCTTGGGCTTCAGGTCCGAATTCTGTTTCTTCAGGGCGCGGATCGTGGGGCCCAGCTTCTTCGGCGCCGCACCGGCGATCTGGCGGTCGAACTCCGCCCGCCGCGCCGCGGGCAGGGCGGCGAGCCGGGATTCCCAGTCCTTCCGGGCGGCCGCACCCCGCGTGCCGAAGCCGCGCCAGGCCTTCAGGACCTCGGCAGGGATCTCGAAGGCGGGGTAGGGCCAGCCGTAGATCTCCCTCGTCGCCCTGATCTCGTCGGGGCCGAGGGGCGAGCCATGGGCGCCGGCGGTGTCCTGCTTCTTCGGGCTGCCGAAGCCGATATGGGTCTTGCAGTCGACCAGCACCGGGCGGTCGGATTTCCTTGCCTCGGTCAGAGCCCGGTCGATGTCGTCCGGGTCGTGGCCGTCGCAGGACAGAACCGTCCAGCCCGAGGCCGCGAAGCGCGCGCGCTGGTCGGTGATATCGGAGAGGCCGATCTTGCCGTCGATGGAGATGTTGTTGTTGTCCCAGAGGACGATGAGCCGACTGAGCTTCTGCATCCCGGCAAGTCCGATCGCCTCCTGGCTGATGCCTTCCATCAGGCAACCGTCCCCGGCGATGACCCAGGTGTGGTGATCGACGACCTTCCGGCCGAAGCGGGCGCGCATCGATTCCTCGGCGATGGCGAAGCCGACCGCGTTCGAGAGGCCCTGGCCAAGGGGGCCCGTCGTCGTCTCGACGCCCGAGACATGGCCGTATTCCGGATGGCCGGCGGTGATCGCGCCCCATTGGCGGAAGGCCCTGATCTGGTCGAGGGTCATGTCCTCGTAGCCGGTCAGGTAGAGAAGCGCGTAGATGAGCATCGAGCCGTGGCCGGCCGAGAGGATGAAGCGGTCACGGTCCGCCCAGCGGGGCGCCGAGGCATCGAATTTCAGGTGTTTCGAAAAGAGCACGGTCGCCACGTCGGCCATGCCCATCGGCATTCCGGGATGGCCCGAGTTCGCGGCCTGGACGGCGTCCATCGCCAGGGCGCGGATCGCGCAGGCGTTCATCCAGTGCTGGGCGTGCTTTTCGCGAAGGGTGGCGATGTCCACGGGGGCGATCCTCATCTTGGGCGGAGGGGACGGGCGGTCTGCCCGCAGGAGAAGTCGGCCGCTTGATAGCAGCCTCGTGCGCGAGTTCAAGCGCGCGGGCTAAGGGCTTGGTCCGAAAGGGGGAGAAATCGGCGTTTGCTTTGGTCTAAACTCGGGCCAGGCGGGGGCGGTGGCGATTCGCGGCAAGCAGGCGACGGACGGCTCTCCCCGCGCGACGGAAATCAAACGAGGCCCGCCAAGGGCCGGGGGCTTGAGGACATGAGCGACATTGCCGAGTTGGAACGCCGCATCTCTGCCGCGCTCGCGCGGATCGAGGCGGGGGTGGAGGTGCTGGGCGCGGTGCCTGAAGAGGCCGCACCTGCCGCACGCGACGAGGCCGGGACCGCGCGCCTGACCGAGGAGCTTGAGGCCGAACGCGCGGCCAACGCACAGCTCACCGAGCGGGTGCGCGCGATCAAGGAGAAGCAGGAGACGATGGTCGGGGCGCTCGAGAAGAAGGTGGAGCGGCTGACGGCACAGATCGACGCGGCGGATGCGGAAATCCGGCGTCTGAAGCAGTTGGGCGACGAACTGACCGAGACCAACCGCGCGCTGACCGCGGCCGCGGCGGCGGGGGTGGCGGAGCCCGCGCTGATCAACCGGTCGCTGATGAGCGAGCTTGACGCGCTCAGGGCGCAGCGCGCCGCCGAGATCGCCGAGATGGACGGGATTCTCGCGGAACTGAAACCGCTGATCGGAGAGGTCGCCTGATGCCGGAAGTCCTGATCACCATTGGCGGGCGCCAGTTCGAGGTCGCCTGTCAGGACGGCGAGGAGCATTTCCTGCGCTCCGCCGCCCGGATGCTCGATGCCGAGGCCTCCGTCCTTGTCGGCCAGATCGGCCGGATGCCCGAGGCGCGGATGCTCCTGATGGCGGGGCTGATGCTCGCCGACAAGACGGCGGGGCTGGAGGACCAGTTGCGCGCCGCCGAGGAACGCGCCGTCGTCGCCGAGCGCGTCGCGACCAACGCGCGGGCGAACCCCGAGCGGGTGGAGGTCCCGGTGATCCCGCAGATCGTCACCGACAGCTTCGCCGAGATCGCGGCGCGGGCAGAGGCGCTTGCCGCGCGCATCGAGGAGCGCGCGGGCGCGTGACGCGGCGAGGCAGGGCGGGACTTCCGCGCCGCGGCCGGAAGGCTCAGGCGTTCGCGGCCCTGATCTGGTCGGCCGCATCCTTGTTGTAGGTGATACCCTTGGCTTCGAAGAGCTGGTCAAGTTCGCCCGACAGCGTCATTTCGGTGACGATGTCGCAGCCGCCGACGAATTCGCCCTTGACGTAAAGCTGCGGAATCGTCGGCCATTCGGAGAAGTCCTTGATGCCCTGGCGGATATCGGCATCGGCAAGGACGTTGACGTCCACATAGTCCACGCCCATGAAGTTAAGCACGCCGGCGACGCGGCTGGAAAAGCCGCACTGCGGCATCATCTTGGTGCCCTTCATGTAGAGGACGACGTCGTTCGTCGTGACGGTGTCGCGAATCTGGTCAACTGCGGTGGTCATGTCTGTTCACTCCGGTGCCTTGGTGGTGAGCGCAAGCGCATGAAGTTCGCCCTGCGATCCCTCCATCTTGCCTTTCAGCGCGGCATAGACCGCGCGCTGCTGCTGAACGCGGTTCAGTCCGCGGAAGCTTTCGTCTTCCACATAGGCCGCGAAATGCGCGCCGTCATCGCCCTGAACCTCGATCCGCGCCTTCGGGAAGCTCTCGCGGATAAGGATTTCAATCTCTTCGGCGGTGATCGGCATGGGTCTCTCCTGTCTTGGCCCGAATGTAAGCCCGGCCGCAAGGCGCCGCAAGGTGGCGCCGGGGGCGATCTGGTCGCCTCCGGCAGAGGTATCCGGGGCAAGATGAATGCCGCCAGTCAGAAGAGCGCCGTCTCGAAAGCCGCGCGGTAGAGGCGCGAGAGATCGGCGAGCGGCGCGGAGGAGGCGTCGAGGCGCACCGCGTTGCCGCCGAACTGGCCGACCAGAGCCAGCGGCACGCCGGCCGCCTTCGCCGCCGCCGTCAAGGGCGCCAGATCGGCTTGCCGCACCGCGACAAGATAGCGCGCCTGATCCTCGCCGAAGAGGAACGCGGTCTCGCCCGCGTCGATCGCCACACCCAGGCCCGCGGCCTCGGCCATCTCGAAAGCGGCGAGGGCGAGTCCGCCGTCGGAGAGGTCGGTCGCGGCCCGGACGAGCTTGCGGTTCGCCCGCAGGAATTCTCCGTTTCTCCGTTCGGCGGCGAGGTCCACATGCGGCGCGTCGCCCTCCTCGCGGCCGAAGGCCTCGGCGAGGAGCGCGGACTGGCCGAGATGGCCCTTCGTCTCGCCGATGACCACCGCGAGGTCGCCCTCGGCCGGTTGCCCCGCGATCAGCTCGTCGAGCGATTTCAGGAGGCCCACGGCGGCGATGGTTGGCGTCGGCAGGATACCGGTGCCGTCGGTCTCGTTGTAGAGCGAGACATTGCCCGAGACGATGGGCATGTCGAGAGCGAGACAGGCCTCGCCGATGCCTTTTATGGCGCCGACGAACTGGCCCATGATCTCGGGCTTCTCGGGGTTGCCGAAGTTGAGGTTGTCGGTCGCGGCAAGGGGCAGGGCGCCGACGGCGGTCAGGTTGCGCCAGGCCTCGGCCACCGCCTGCTTGCCGCCTTCGACCGGGTTGGCCTTGACGTAGCGCGGCGTCACGTCCGAGGTGAAGGCGAGCGCCTTCTTTGTGCCGTGGACGCGCACCACGCCCGCGCCCATGCCGGGCGTGCGGATCGTGTCGGCGCCCACCTGGCTGTCATACTGTTCCCAGACCCAGGACTTGTGGGCATGGTTGGGCGAGCCGATCAGCGCCTTCAGCCCTTCGATCGGGTCGATCTTAGGCGCGTCCTTCAAGGGGGCAGGGGCAGGCGTCGGCACCCAGGGCCGGTCGTACTCGGGGGCGGAGGAGGACAGCTTCGACAGGGGCAGGTCGGCCTTCACCTCGTTGCCGTGCAGGATCAGGAAGCGGTCCTCGGGAATCGTCTCGCCGACGATGGCGAAGTCGAGATCCCATTTCTCGAAGATCGCGCGGGCGACGGATTCCCTTTCCGGCTTCAGCACCATGAGCATCCGCTCCTGGCTTTCCGACAGCATCATCTCGTAGGCGGTCATGTGCGCCTCGCGCTGGGGCACACGGTCGAGGTTGAGCCGGATGCCAAGGCCGCCCTTGTCGCCCATCTCGACGGCGGAGCAGGTCAGGCCTGCCGCGCCCATGTCCTGAATGGAAATCACCGAGTCGGAAGCCATGAGTTCGAGGCAGGCTTCCAGCAGGCATTTTTCGGTGAAGGGGTCGCCCACCTGCACCGTCGGGCGCTTTTCCTCGATCGTGTCGTCGAATTCGGCGCTCGCCATCGTCGCGCCGCCGACCCCGTCGCGGCCGGTCTTCGCGCCGAGATAGACCACCGGCATGCCGACTCCGCTCGCGGCGGAGTAGAAGATCCTGTCGGCATCGGCGAGACCCGCCGCGAAGGCGTTCACAAGGCAGTTGCCATTGTAGCTTTTGTGAAACCGGACCTCGCCCCCGACATTGGGGACGCCGAAGCAGTTGCCGTAGCTGCCGACGCCCTCGACCACGCCCTTCACCAGATGCGCGGTCTTGGGGTGATCCGGCAGGCCGAACGACAGCGAATCCATCGCCGCGATCGGCCGCGCGCCCATCGTGAAGACGTCGCGCAGGATGCCGCCGACGCCGGTCGCGGCCCCCTGGTGCGGCTCGATATAGGAGGGGTGGTTGTGGCTTTCCATCTTGAAGATGACGGCCTGGTTGTCGCCGATGTCGACAACGCCCGCATTCTCGCCGGGGCCGCAGATCACCTGCGGGCCCGTGGTGGGCAGGGTGCGGAGCCACTTCTTCGAGGACTTGTAGGAACAATGCTCGTTCCACATGGCCGAGAAGATGCCGAGTTCGGTGAAGGTCGGGACCCGGCCGATGATCTGAAGGATGCGCTGGTATTCGTCGGGTTTCAGTCCATGCGCGGCAATCAGATCCTCGGTGATCGCTGGTTCCTGCATCTCATCCCCCGGGAGCTTCGCGGTTGCGGCGTCTTTTAGGGGCAAGGGGGGGCAGAGGAAAGGCCCCGGCATGCGGCGGCCGGGAAAAATTCGGGACCGGAGCGCAGGGTGGCCATGGCCGGCGCCGCAGGGTCGGGGCGGCCGACAGCGGGGCGATCCCCGGCCGGTCCGGAGCGATTGCGAAAAAAAAGGCCGAGACAAAGCTCGGCCCAAGTCCAACAGGGAGGTAGAAGGCGCCGAGAGTTGCCTCAACCGTCGCCTTCAAGCCCGATTTATGGGCGGTATGCGAATGGCGCAAGGGAAATCATGCCGCAGGTGCAACATGGCCGTTATGCGTTGCAAACATGCCTCACGGCAACCGGGGGTTGCGCCGCTCACTGTCCGGAGTCGTCGATGCGCCGCTTGCGGTAGGCGATGATCTCTTCCATCACGAAGTCTCGGAACGCGGCAACCCGCTTGGAGTGGCGCAGTTCCTCGGGGTAGGCGAGGAACACCGGCACGTCGCTCGACTCGATCGCCGGAAGAACCCGTTCGAGCGTCGGGAAGTCCTCGGTCAGGTAGTCGGGGAGGACGCCGATGCCGAGGTTGTAGAGAACGCCCTGCAGCACCCCGTAGTAGTTGTTGACCGTCAGCGTCGACCGGATGTCGTTGGCCAGGAGACTTTCGACGAGCGCGGCGCCGGCGGTCACCTGCGGCGTGGTCGGGTTCTGGCTGATGAGCCGGTGGTGCGACAGATCCTCCACCCCGGCCGGCCGCCCGGCGCGGTCGAGGTAGTCGGGCGTGGCGTAAAGGCACATCCGGATGTTCATGAGCCGGCGGCGGATCAGGTCGGCCTGGCTCGGCTCCTTCATCCGGATCGCCACGTCGGCCTCGCGCATCGGCAGGTCGAGCACCCGTTCCTCGAGCATCAGGTCGATCTTGAGATCGGGATACTTGTCGTAGAGCTTGACGAGGCGGGGCGCGAGCCAGAGCGTGCCGAAGCCGGTCGTCGTCGTGACGCGCAGTTCGCCGAAGACCTCCTCCTCGCTGTCGCGGATGCGGGCGGCGGCTGTCTCCAGCCGGCGGTTCATCGACGAGGTGGCGTCGAACAGAAGTTCCCCCTGTTCGGTGAGAATCAGGCCCCGCGCATGGCGGTGGAAAAGGGTCGTGCCGAGGCTCTCCTCAAGCGCGCGGATCTGCCGGCTCACCGCCGATTGCGACAGGTGCAGCGCCTCGCCCGCATGGGTGAGGCTGCCGGCGTCGGCGACGGCGTGAAATATCCTGAGCTTGTCCCAATCCATCCCGAAACTTTCGCACAAACGGCTGACGTGAGTTATTACGGAATTTCGCGGTTCAAGGAAACAGAACTGTGTTGCAGCGCAGAAAGTTTTTTGCCGTCCGATCAAAGATTCAGCGCTTTGTAGGTCAACGGATTTGACCTATACTGAAGGTGCTCTGAGCGCGGGGAGGGCGGAATGGGCAAGCAGGAAATCTCACTCGCCGACCGCTTCGACCTGACGAAGTCGCCGGTTCTGCTGAACGGCACGCAGGCGCTGGTGCGGCTGATGCTCATGCAGAAGGCCCGCGACCGTGCGGCCGGGCGGAACACCGCCGGCTATGTGACAGGTTATCGCGGCTCGCCTCTGGGCGGTGTCGATCTGAACATGGCGCGGTCGCGCGCGCTGCTGGAGGCGAACGACATCCGCTTCCAGCCGGGTCTGAACGAGGATCTGGCGGCCACCGCCGTCTGGGGCACGCAGCAGGCGGAGGTGCGGGGCGAGGGGCGCTATGACGGGGTCTTCGCGCTCTGGTACGGCAAGGGGCCGGGGGTGGACCGTTCGGGCGACGTGATGCGGCACGCCAACATGGCCGGCACCTCGGCGCATGGCGGTGTCCTCATGGCGATGGGCGATGACCACACGGGCGAAAGCTCCACCGTGCTGCACCAGTCCGACTGGGCCATGGTCGATGCCTACATGCCGGTGATCAGCCCGGCCGGGGTGCAGGAGATTCTCGACTTCGGTCTTTACGGCTGGGCGCTTTCCCGCTTTGCCGGCGTCTGGGTGGGCCTCAAGACGATGAAGGACACGGTGGAGGCGACGGCGGTCGTGAACGGCGATCCGTTCCGAATGGCCTTCGTCGCGCCCGAGTTCCGCATGCCCGAGGGCGGGCTCAACATCCGGCTTCAGGATACGCCCGTGGCGCAGGAAGCCCGGATGATCGACTTCAAGCGCTTCGCGGCCGAGGCGTTTTCGCATGCCAACCGCATGGACCGCCGCGTCTGGGGCAAGCCCGGCGCCAAGGTCGGCTTCGTCGCGGCCGGCAAGAACTGGCTCGACCTCGTGCACGCGCTCAGCCTGCTTGGCATCGACGAGGCCGAGGCGGAGCGTCTTGGCCTGACCACCTACAAGATCGGCCAGACCTTTCCCCTGGACATGAAGGGCTTCCACGACTGGGCCGAGGGGCTCGACCTGATCGTCGTGGTCGAGGAAAAGCGCAAGCTGATCGAGGTCCAGATCAAGGAGGCGATCTTCGACGACCGCCGCGGCCGGCGCGTCTATGGCTGGTACAAGGGCGGTGCCGGCGGCATGCACCGGGAGGAGCTCTTCCCCACCCGCTACGCGCTCGACCCCGCCTGGATCGCCGAGAAGCTGGGCGAGATCCTCATCGAGGAGGGCCGCGGCACGGACGGCATCCGCGCCGGACTTCAGGCGGTGCGCGAGGCGAAGAAGGCCGACAACGCACCCGAGATCGCGGCCCGGCTGCCCTATTACTGCTCCGGCTGCCCGCACAACACCTCGACCAAGGTGCCGGAAGGCAGCCGCGCCTATGCCGGGATCGGCTGTCACTACATGGTGCAGTGGATGGACCGGCGGACGCAGGGCTTCACCCAGATGGGCGGCGAGGGCGCGAACTGGGTCGGCGAGGCGCCGTTCTCGAAAACGCCGCATGTGTTCCAGAACCTTGGCGACGGAACCTACAACCATTCCGGGGTGCTGGCGATCCGCGCCGCCCTCGCGGCGGGGACGAACATCACCTACAAGATCCTCTTCAACGACGCCGTCGCCATGACCGGCGGGCAGAAGAACGAGGGCGGGCTGACCGCCGACCGGATCGCCCGCGAGGTGAAGGCGATGGGGGTGGAGCACCTTGTCGTCGTCTATGACCCCAAGGAGGAGCCGGAGCGGGGTGGATTCCCGGCCGGGGTCAGCTTCCACGAGCGCAGAGAGCTTCCGGATATCCAGCGAAAGATGCGCGATATCAAGGGCGTGTCCGTCATTCTTTACATCCAGACCTGCGCCGCCGAAAAGCGCCGGCGGCGCAAGCGCGGCCAGTTTCCCGACCCCGACCGGCGGGTCTTCATCAACACCGATGTCTGCGAGGGTTGCGGTGATTGCGGGGTGCAGTCGAACTGCGTCTCGATCGTGCCGGTGGAGACGGAACTGGGGCGCAAGCGGGCCATCGACCAGTCGTCGTGCAACAAGGACTTCTCCTGCCTCGACGGGTTCTGCCCCTCTTTCGTGACGCTGAAGGGGGCAACGGTGAAGAAGGCCGGTGCGGCGGAATTCGACCTGCCTGCACTGCCCGAGCCCGCGCTGCCGCCCATCGCGGGGACCTTCAACGTGCTGATCACCGGCGTCGGCGGAACCGGTGTCGTCACCGTTGGCGCGGTGCTGGCACAGGCCGCGCAGATCGACGGCAAGGGCGCGGGGATGATGGAGATGGCCGGGCTCGCCCAGAAGGGCGGTGCCGTACATATCCACCTGCGCCTCGCCAAGCGCCCCGAGGACATCAGCGCGATCCGCGTCGCGGTGGGCGAAGCCGATTGCGTCATCGGCGGCGACCTCGTCGTCACCGGGGGGGCAAAGACGCTCGGCCTGATGACGACGGGACGGACGGGGGCGGTGGTGAACAGCCACGAGATCATCACCGGCGCCTTCACCCGCGACCGGGAATTTCGCTTGCCGTCCGCCGCCTTGCGTCTTTCTCTTGAAGCGAGGTTGCGGGAACGGGTGAGCTTTCTCGATGCCTCCGAGCTTGCCCGCAGGCTGATGGGCGATTCGATCTATTCCAACATGCTGATCCTCGGCGCTGCCTGGCAGAAGGGGCTGGTGCCGCTCACGGGCGATGCGATCCGGGCCGCGATCGAACTCAACGGTGCCGCGGTCAAGGGCAACCTGCGCGCCTTCGAGCTTGGCCGCTGGGCCGCCGAGTATCCGGAAGCGGCGGCCGCGACCTCAGAGGAAACGGCGGCGAAGCCGTTGACCTTGCAGGAAAAGATCGACTTCCGCGCGCGCCACCTCGAGGCCTATCAGGACGCGGCCTACGCCGGGCGCTACCGCCGCCTTGCCGCCGCCGCACCCGAGGACCTGCGCGAGGCCGTGGCCGAGGGCTATCACAAGCTTCTGGCCTACAAGGACGAATACGAGGTCGCGCGGCTGCATCTGGAGACGGCCGAGAAGGCGCGCGCCGAGTTCGACGGCGATTTCCGCATGTCCGTCCACCTTGCGCCGCCCATTCTTGCGAGGAAGGGGGCGAACGGGCGGCCGGTGAAGCGCGAATACGGGGCCTGGATGTTCCGTGCCTTCCGGTTCCTTGCCGCGATGAAGCGCCTGCGCGGCACGGCGTTCGACCCCTTCGGCCGGGCCGCCGAGCGGCGGATGGAGCGTGCCCTGATCGCCGAATACGAGGCCGACATGGCGGAGGTCCTGCCGAAGGTGACACCGGCCACCCGCGACGCGGTGCTGGCGCTCGCCCGCCTGCCGCTCGACATCCGCGGCTTCGGTCCGGTGAAGGAGGCGTCGCAGCGCCAGGCAGCGAAACGACGGGAGGAGCTTCTGGCCGTGATCCGCGCCGGCGGCACGCCCGAGCGGGCGGCGGCGGAGTAGCCGTCACGCCAGCGTCACGCATGTCCGCGACAATTCCCGGCCAGACGAATCCACGGCCGGGGGGAACGGATCATGCGGAAGGACGTTGCGCGGGAAATCTCCTACGCCTCGTCGGCGAAGACCAGGGGCGGGCGGGCAGTCGTGCGCGTGCTCGAGAACGCCACCGGCCGGCTCGGCCTGATCCGTCGGGCGCAGGGCTACGAGGCCGAGGTCGCCGCCGGGCGCGACTTCTGGTCTGTCATCGTGGAGCGCTACGGGCTCAGCCTCGATGTCGTGGGCGGCAGCCTGACGAACATCCCGGCCAACGGACCGCTGGTGCTGGTCGCGAACCACCCCTACGGCATCCTCGACGGGCTGATGATGGGCCATATCCTCGCCGGGCTCAGGGGAGATTTCCGCATCATCGCGCACCGCATCTTCCGCAAGGCGGAGGAACTGGACCGGGTGATCCTGCCGATCAACTTCGACGAGACGAAGGAGGCGGCGCGCGAGAACATCGAGGTTCGGTCCGAGGCGCTGCGCTACCTTCGGGCCGGCGGGGCCATCGGCATCTTCCCCGGCGGCGGCGTGGCCACGGCGGCGCGGCCCTTCGGCCGGCCGATGGATCCGGTCTGGCGCAACTTCACCGCCAAGATGATCGCGCGGTCGGAGGCGACCGTCGTGCCAGTCTTCTTCGAGGGCGAGAATTCCCGGCTCTTCCAGCTGGCGAGCCATCTGCACTACACGCTCCGGCTCGGCCTTCTCATCAAGGAGTTCCGCGCCCGGCTGGGGGAGCCTGTGCGCATCGTCGTCGGCGATCCCATTCCCCGCGCAAGGCTCCGGGCCTTCGGGTCGGATGCGAAACAGATGATGGATTTCCTCCGCCGTGCGACGTATGACTTGAGCCCTAGGCCGCTCACGTCATACGACTACGGCTTTGAATTCGAAGAAAAATACCGCGCCTGACGGGCCCTTTGCCCCGCCACGCGGGGCAGGAGGCGCAGATGGCGGTGGGCATTTTCGATTCGGGTCTCGGCGGGCTTACGGTCTATGACGCGGTGGCGCGGGACATGCCCGAGGTGCCCTTCGTCTACCTCGGCGACAATGCGCACACACCCTACGGCGTGCGCGACGCCGACGACATATTCCAACTCACCTGCGCGGGCGTGGAACGGCTCTGGGCCGAGGGCTGCGACCTTGTCGTGCTTGCCTGCAACACCGCCTCGGCCGTGGCGCTGAAGCGGATGCAGGAGACCTGGGTGCCGAAGGACAAGCGCGTCCTCGGCGTCTTCGTGCCGCTGATCGAGGCGCTGACCGAGCGGCAATGGGGCGACAACTCTCCCCCGCGCGAGGTCGCGGTGAAGCATGTGGCACTTTTCGCCACGCCCGCAACCGTCGCTTCCCGCGCCTTCCAGCGCGAGCTAGCCTTCCGTGCCATCGGCGTCGACGTGGAGGCGCAGCCCTGCGGCGGCGTGGTGGATGCGATAGAGGAGGGAGACGAGATCCTCGCCGAGGCGCTGGTGAAGAGCCACGTCGAGGCGCTGAAGCGGCGGATGCCGCATCCGCAGGCGGCGATGCTCGGCTGCACCCACTACCCCCTGATGCAACGGGTTTTCCAGGAGGCGCTCGGACCCGCGGTGAAGGTCTATTCGCAGGCCGATCTCGTCGCGCCGAGCCTCAGGGACTATCTCACCCGCCGGCCGGAGTTCCTCGGCCCGGGTACGGCCTCGAAGCTCCTCACGACGGGCGATCCGGCGCGGGTTTCGTCGAAGGCGACGCAGTTCCTGCGCCGGCAGATCCGCTTCGAGGCGGCCTGAGGCGGCGATGCGTGCCTTCGTCGCGATCCCGGTCCCCGAGGACATCCGCGACCGGCTCGCGGCGTTGCAGGCAGACCTGCCGGTCGGAAGGCTCGCCGACCCGGAGACCTTCCACATCACGCTCGCCTTCCTCGGCGAGGAGCCGGTGGAGCGGATCGAGGCCGCGCACGAGGCGCTGGAAGCCTTGCGCGCCGCGCCCTTCGCGGTGCGGCTCGACGGTCTCGGCACCTTCGGCGGGCGCGCGGCGAAGACGCTCTTCGCCGCCGTGGCGTCGTCCGAGCCCCTTGCCGCGCTTCAGCGGAAGGTCCGGAGCCTTCTTCACGGCGCGGGCCTTATGCTGGATCGCGAGCGTTTCCGCCCGCATGTCACGTTCGCCCGCTTCCGCCCGGGCGAGGGCGACGATCCCGCGCTCGGCCGGTTTCTCGCGCGCCACGTCGCCTTCGGCTCCGCGCCGTTTGCGGTGGCGGAGGTGGTGCTCTATCGCTCGCACCTGACCGCTAAGGGGGCGGTCCACGAGCCGCTCGCGGAGTATCCGCTGGCGTGACCTTCCGCCCCGGGTCGGGACGCGGCGCGACCGGCAGATAGGAGTTGCATCTTCGCCCCCGGTCGCCCATCTAGCAGGGAAATGCCCGGCCCCGGTCAGGGCAAGCCGCGAGGACCGCCCGATGAAGGGTCTCAAGAAACAGCGCCGCATCCAGATCATCGTCCTTGCGGCCGTTGCCATGGCCGCAAGCTTCGGCGCCTTCTACTATGCCGCGCCGGATGCGCTGCAGTACTTCCGCTCCCCCACCGAGGTGAGCGAGAAGGCGCCCGGGCCGAACGAGACCTTCCGCATCGGCGGACTCGTCGAGGAGGGAAGTCTGGTGCGCGGGCAGGGGGCGGCGATCACCTTCAAGGTGACCGATACCAACGCCGCGATCCCGGTGCGCTACGAGGGCGTGCTGCCCGACCTCTTTGGCGAGGGCGAGGGCGTGGTGGCGACGGGCAGGCTCGTCGACGGCACCTTCGAGGCGACCGAGATCCTTGCCAAGCACGACGAGACCTACATGCCCAAGGAAGTGATCGACGCCCTGAAGGATCAGGGCATGTATGTCGACCCGAAAGACGCAGCGGACGCTGCCCCCATGACGAATTAACCTGATCCGACGAGCCTTCCCTGCCGAAAGGGGGGAGGCCCATGCGCAACGTCCACGACATCGCCAGAGAGATCGTCGCCCGCGAGGGCGGCTTCGTGAACGACCCCGACGACGCAGGCGGGGCGACCAACCACGGCGTGACGCTCGGCACGCTCCGTCGGCTCGGACTCGACCTCACGGGCGATGGCCGGGTGAACGAGGCCGACGTGCGTCGCCTGGACGGGGCGGAGGCGGAGCGGATCTTTGTCGAGCACTACTTTCGTCGCCCGCGCATCGCCGACCTCCCCGAGGCGCTGCAGGCTTCGGTCTTCGACATGTATGTGAACGCCGGTGCCAACGCGGTGAAGGTTCTCCAGCGGCTGCTCAACGAGATGGGATACGACCTGGTCGTGGACGGCGCGATCGGTCCGATGACCGTCGCCGCCGCCCACGGCGCGGCCGTTCCCGACGCCGGCCTTCTGGCCGACGCCTACGGTATTGCCCGGCGCAATTATTACTACTCCCTGGCGGACGCCCGCCCGGCCAGCCGCAAGTACGCCCGCCGCCGCGGCGGCGGCAAGGGCGGCTGGATCCTGCGGGCCGAGGAGTTCATCTCGCCCCGCTTCCACCTGAGCGAGGCCGAGCACCGGGCGAGGATCGCGTCATGGGCGTGATCGGGGGGGTGATCGGCCGCATCCTCGGGGCGCCCGCCGGCACCACCGCCCTTGGCGAGGCCGCGACGACCGTGGCCGAGGTCTTCACGCCGAACGCGACGAAGCGGATGGAGGCCGCGCAGGAAGCCTACCTGAAAGCGCTGGAGGAACACGGGGCGGAGTTCCAGTTCGCCGCAGCGGACGGCTTCGACCGCTTCGTGAACGGCCTGAACCGCCTGCCGCGCCCGTTCCTCGCCTTCGGCACCATCGGGCTTTTCGTCCACGCCATGGTGGACCCGGAGGGCTTCGCCCGACGCATGGTCGGACTCGACGCGGTGCCCGAGCCGCTCTGGTGGCTCCTGGCCGCGATCGTCGGCTTCTACTTCGGCGCGCGCGAGGCGCACTACCTGCGCGCCATTCCGCGGCGCGTCCGGCCAGCCCGGGCTGCGGCGCCCCCGGCTCCGGCCGCAGTCTCCGGCGACACCGGCGCGAATCCGGCGCTCTCTGAATGGCGCCGGCGGGATTCCGACCGCTGATGTTTCACCCCTGCGCAAGGGTCCCCGGGGACTGAATACGGCCGGCGAGGCCGGGGCAGCGGGGGCACACGCCCCCCTGGCCCGCTCTCCCGCGACATCGGCGCGCAGCCCATTGGCCCGGGCGAGCCAAGGCTCTATGCTCTGCCCATGTTCGTCGAATTCGGTCACTTCGCCCTGAGCCTCGCGCTCATGATCGCCGCGGTTCAGGCCGTGGTCCCGCTCATCGGTGCCCATAAGGGCTGGCGAGGCTGGATGGCCGTCGCGGCGCCGGCGGCGACGGCGCAGTTCATCTGCATCGCGCTCTCCTTCGCGGCACTCACCTGGGCCTTCGTCACGTCCGACTTCTCGCTGCGCATCGTCGTGGAGAACTCCCACACGCTGAAGCCGATGCTCTACAAGGTCTCGGGCGTCTGGGGCAACCACGAGGGGTCGATGCTCCTCTGGGTGCTGATCCTGTCGGGCTTCGGCGCGACGGCGGCCTGGTTCGGCGGTGCGCTTCCGGAGCGGCTGAAAGCACGGGTGCTCTCGGTCCAGGCGATGATCGGCGTGGCCTTCCTCGCCTTCATCCTTTTCACCTCGAACCCGTTCGTCCGGCTTGCCGAGCCGCCCTTCGACGGGCAGGACCTCAATCCCCTGCTGCAGGACCCCGGCCTCGCCTTCCATCCGCCGTTCCTCTACCTCGGCTATGTCGGCCTCTCGATGGCGTTCTCCTTCGCCGTCGCCGCCCTGATCGAGGGCCGGGTCGATGCCGCCTGGGCGCGCTGGGTCCGGCCGTGGACGCTCGCCGCCTGGATGTTCCTCACCGTGGGCATCGCGCTCGGCTCCTGGTGGGCCTATTACGAGCTCGGCTGGGGCGGCTTCTGGTTCTGGGACCCGGTGGAGAACGCCTCCTTCATGCCCTGGCTCGTCGCCGCGGCGCTTCTGCATTCCGCCACCGTGGTGGAAAAGCGCGAGGCGCTGAAAAGCTGGACGATCCTGCTGGCGATTCTCGCCTTCGGCTTCTCGCTCATCGGCACCTTCATCGTGCGCTCCGGCATCATCACCTCCGTCCATGCCTTCGCCAACGACCCCGAGCGCGGAATCTTCATCCTTGCCATCCTCGCGGTCTTCATCGGCGGCGCGCTGACGCTCTATGCCGCGCGGGCGGGGTCGATGGAGGCGAAGGGAGTCTTCGGGGTCGTCAGCCGTGAAACCGCGCTGGTCCTCAACAACGTGCTGCTCTCCGTTGCGGCCTTTGTCGTCTTTGTCGGGACGCTCTGGCCGCTGATCGCCGAGATGGCCTTCGCCCGCAAGCTCTCGGTCGGCGCGCCCTTCTTCAACCAGGCCTTCACGCCCTTCATGGTGCTCCTCGCCGTGATCCTGCCGGTGGGTGCGCTCATGCCCTGGAAGCGCGCGAAGCTCGGGCGGACGCTCCGCGAGTTGCGCGGCGCATTCGCGCTCGCGCTCGCCTTCGGTGCGCTTGCCTTTGCGGTGCAGACGGGGCGCTCCGCGCTCGCGCCGGTGGGCGTCGCGCTTGGCGTCTGGCTCATTGCCGGGGCGGCGACTGAACTCTGGGTGAGGTCAGCGCGGACGCCGTCGCGCCTCATGCGGCTGCCGCGTGCCGACTGGGGCAAGGCCGCCGCTCATTCCGGGCTCGGCATCACCTTCATCGGCATCGCCTGCCTCATGGCCTGGGACGTGGAGGACATCCGCGTCGCGCAGGTCGGCGAAAGCTTCGAGGTCGGCGGCTACACGATCACGCTCGCGGGCGTGGATGAGGTGGAGGGGCCGAACTTCCTTTCCACCACCGCGACGATGCGCGTGGCGCGGGACGGGCGTGAGGTAGCGGTGCTGCATCCCGAAAAGCGCGTCTATCCGGTGGCGGCGATGCCGACGACCGAGGCGGCGATCGCCAACGGCCTCTGGCGCGACATCTACCTTGTCATCGGCGATCCGCAGGATGGCGGCGGCTGGGCGGTTCGGACCTACATCAAGCCCTTCGCCAACTGGATCTGGGCGGGGGCGATCATCATGGCCTTCGGCGGTGTCCTCAGCCTTTCGGACCGGCGCTACCGCGTCGCGGCCGGCGCCCGGAAGGCGCCGGCGCTGGCCCAGCCGGCGGAGTGAGGCCGGTGCGGCAGCTCGCGTTTCTTCTGCTTCTGTCGCTCGCGGCCCCGGCCGGCGCGGTCCAGCCGGACGAGATGCTGGCCGATCCCGGGCTGGAGGCCCGCGCACGGGCGCTTTCGCAGGGCCTGCGCTGCCTTGTCTGCCGCAACGAGAACATCGACGAATCGAACGCGGATCTCGCCCGCGACCTTCGCCTGCTGGTGCGCGAACGGCTGGTGGCGGGCGACACGGATGCCGAAGTCATCGCCTACCTGGTGGACCGCTACGGCGAATACGTCCTGCTGAACCCGCCCGCGACCGGGTCGAACCTGATCCTCTGGGTCGCGGGGCCGGCGCTTCTCGTCGTCGGGCTCGGCGGTGCTGCGGTCTATCTCCGCCGTCGCAGGAACGCCACCGAGGTCGCGGCGCAGCCGCTTTCCGAGGACGAACGCACCCGGCTCGCCGAACTCCTGAAGGAGTGACGCGGGGTTTCGCTTCCCCTGGTGGCGCGCGCCGCTAATCTCCGCCCGAGAGGAATGGGAGGCGCGCCGTGGGCTATCAGACGATCCGCTATGCCGAGGTGGGTGGCATCGCCACCGTCACGCTCGACCGGCCCGAGGTGATGAACGCGCTGAACAGCGCGATGCGGGCGGAGATCACCGATGCGGTGACACGGGCGGGCACGACGGCGCGTGTGATCGTGCTGACCGGCACCGGCCGTGCCTTCTCGTCCGGGCAGGACCTTGCGGACCCCTCGCTCGGCGCGGACTTCGACCTGGGCCGGGTGCTCGCGGAAGAATACGAACCGATGCTGCGCGCCATCGTCGCCGCCCGCGTGCCGGTGATCGCCGCCGTCAACGGCACGGCCGCCGGGGCAGGGGCGAACCTCGCGCTCGCGGCCGATGTGGTGATCGCGGCGGAAAGTGCGAGCTTCATCCAGGCCTTCACCAGGATCGGGCTCATTCCCGATGCGGGCGGGACCTGGGTGCTGCCGCGGTCGGTGGGACTGGCGCGCGCCATGGGCGCCGCGCTTTTCGCCGAGAAGGTCCCCGCGCGCCAGGCGGCCGACTGGGGAATGATCTGGGAGGCGGTGCCGGACCCCGAGTTCGAGGCGCATTGGCGCGCCCGTGCCGCGGCGCTCGCGGCCGGGCCGGCGGAGGCGCTGAGCCGGGTGAAGACGGCGCTGCGTGCCTCTTTCGGCAACGGGCTTGACGCCCAGCTCGCTCTGGAGGCGAAGCTGCAGGGCGAATGCGGGGTGACGGCGGACTTCCGCGAGGGCGTCGCGGCATTCCGCGAAAAGCGGCCCGCGCGCTTCACCGGTCGCTGAGGGGGTCACGGGGGGTGGCGGGGCCGCCCTCGCCCCCCGGCACCCGGTCAGGCGATCCATGGCAAGGCGCGGGGCCGCGGCTTTCCTCGCTTGACCACGGCGGCGTGGCGGCAGAGACTTGACCCAGAGGGCGCATGGCCCCGAGGGCACGGGGGCCAGCCTAGGGCGTCCGACTGCGTGCCGGGGGAGAATTTCCATGCGCTGCTTCACGGTACTGGGGCCGTCTCAATCGGGGAAAACGGAGCTTGTCCGCGCGCTTGCCGCGCTCGAGGACGGCCATCCCCGGTCCGAGACGGCCGGTCATCTGACGCTGACGCGCTTCGGGTTCATGGGCGAGGACTGGTGCGCTCTGGACGTGGCGGGGGGGCCGGAGTTCGCCCGCATGGGCGGCGCGGCGCTTCTGGCGGCCGATGCCGCCGTGCTCTGTGTCGCGCCCGACCCTGACGAGGCGGTGCTGGCGGCGCCCTGGCTCCGGGCGGTCGAGGCGGCGGGCGTGCCCTGCTTCGTCTTCATTAACCGCATGGACGTTCCGAAGGGAAGGATGCGCGACATCGTCGCCGCGCTGCAGGCCTATACCGGTCACACCGTCGTCCTGCGCCAGATCCCGATCCGCGAGGGCGGGCAGATCGTCGGCGCCATCGACCTCATCTCCGAACGCGCCTGGCGCTACCGCGAGGGCCAGCCCTCGCAGCTTGTCGCGATGCCGAAGGGCGAGGCCGAGCGCGAGCACGAGGCGCGGGCGGAGCTTCTGGAGCACATGTCGGACTATGACGACGCGCTTCTGGAAGAACTGATCGAAGATCACGAGCCGGCGACCGGCGCGCTTTTCGAGATCGCCCGGCGGGAGACGCAACACCGTGACATCCTGCCGGCCTTCCTCGGCTCGGCGAACCGCAGGAACGGCATTCTCCGCCTGATGAAGGCGCTGCGGCACGAGGTGCCCGACGTCGCGGCGCTGAAGGAACGGCTCGGCGTCGCGGATGCGCTGGCGGTGGGTTTTCATGCGCAGAATCGCAAGCATCTGGGAAAATGCGTCATGCTGCGCGCGCTGGGGCCTGGGCTGAAGCAGGGCACGACGCTCGCGGGCGCCGGGCTCGGCGGGCTCGCGGAACTGGGCGGCAAGGCCGGCAACGACCATCTGACGCCCGGCGAGGTCGGCGTCTCGGTGAAATCGGACCAGCTCAATGCCGGGCATATCTTCACCGCGAAGGAGGCTGTCGAGGCGCCGGCCTGGGCGAAGGGCTGCCCGCCGGCCCTGGCCCGGATCGTCACGCCCGCGCATGAGCGCGACGAGGTGCGGCTTTCCAGCGCGCTCGCGCGGCTTGCCGAGGCCGACCCGATGCTGTCGCTCGGCCAGGACGAGGCGACGGGCCATGCGCTGGTGCGCCTGCAAGGCCCGATGCACGAGCGGCAGGTGCTGGCGGCGCTGGCCGACGACTTCGGCGTCGAGGTAGCGATGCGTGTGCCGGACCCGCGCTATCTCGAAACGATCTCAAGCTCGGTCGATGAACATTATCGCCACCGGAAACAGTCGGGGGGTGCGGGCCAGTTCGCCGACGTTGCGATCACATTGCGCCCCGCGGGTCGGGGCGAGGGCTTCGCCTTCGCGGAGGTGGTGAAGGGGGGCGCCGTGCCGCGGAACTTCATCCCTGCGGTGGAGGAGGGCGCGCGCGAGGCGCTGGACAAGGGGCCGCTCGGCTTCCCCGTCACCGACATCGCGGTCACCCTCACCGACGGCAAGCACCATGCGGTGGACAGCAACGACTTCGCCTTCCGCACCGCCGGAAGGATGGCGCTCCGCGAGGCGCTGGCCAAGGCGGGGCCGGTCCTGCTCCAGCCGATCGAGCGGATCGAGATCCATGTGCCATCGGTCTATTCCGGGGCGATGGTCTCGATGATCTCCTCGCTGAAGGGGCAGGTCCTCGGCTTTGACCGCGATCCGGAATTCCGCGGCTGGGACCTGTTCCGCGCGCTCTTGCCGGCCTCGGCCGAGGAAGACCTGATCCTCGCCCTCGGTGGCGCGACGCAGGGCACCGCCTGGCACGAGACCGCCTTCGACCACTACGAGGAGATCTACGGCCGCGAGGCCGAGCGGATTTCGAAGGAGCGCGCGGCGGCGGCCTGAGCCGCCGAGGAGGTCCTGTGCGCGGGCGCCTGCCGCTTCCTCGGCCACGGCCGGGCCTTCCGCGCGGTGCCCGGGACGATGCCGCGCGACTGCTGCACGTTCTTTCCCTGCGCGTCGCGTCCCTGTCCGCCGGTCCAGCCGGAGGGGGCCGCTGCGACCGACGCGAGCGGCAGTGGCGTATCAGAAGCGGGCGAGGAGGGTCAGGCTCAGCCGGTGGTTGACCGGCGTCGCCCGTGTCGCGGCGCCCGACACGGAGTCGGTCAGGACCTCGGTGCCGAAGTTGGAGTAGATGTAGTCGCCGCGGAGCGACAGCCGTTCGGAGAGCGGCCGCTCCCAGCCGAGACCGAGCGAGTAGCCGAGCCGGGTGAAGCTCTCGTCGATGGCGATGCCGCCGCCCGAGACCGCATAGTCGAACCGGCCGAGCGTCGGACCGGCGGTGGCGAAAATCGTGGCGTCACCCAGAGGGATGCCGAGCCGGGCCCGCAGGGCGAGGCTCCCGGTCATCCGGCTTCGCGCCGCGATCCCGCCCGAGGCCGTCGCGTCGGCGACATCGGCGAAGAGGCCCTCGACCTCGAAACCGTAGTCGAGGCCGCGCACCTGGCCGCCGAGGCCGGCCATCGCGCCCGCGACCGGCCCGGAGTTGTCAAGCGTGCCGATCGTCAGGCCGGGCGGGTTGAGGCCGACCCGGTCGTCGCCGGCCGCGCCGTAGCCCAGCGTGATGCCGGCATAGGGCCGGAGCCCCGATGGCGCCGCCGCGACCGGGGCCGGGCGGAGACCAAGGCCGAGGGCGAAGACGGCGACCGCCACGACCGCGACCCGGCCACCGGCCGGGGATTTCCTGCTGCAACGTTCTTTCAAGGCACTCCCCCCAAACCGTTCGTGCCGCCGGGCATCGCACGATCCGGCCGGCAAGACACCGCAAGCAACGACTTAGCCCGCTGCCGGCCCCGCCCTTCGTCAGCGGCGGCCCACGTCCACATAGTCGCGGCGCGGCTGGCCGATGTAGAGCTGCCGCGGGCGGCCGATCTTCTGGGTCGGGTCGCCGATCATTTCCTTCCACTGCGAGATCCAGCCGATGGTGCGGCTGACCGCGAAGATCGGCGTGAACATCGAGGTCGGGAAGCCCATCGCCTCGAGGATGATGCCGGAATAGAAGTCGACGTTCGGATAGAGCTTCTTCGAGACGAAGTAATCGTCCTCGAGCGCGATCCGCTCAAGCTCCTTGGCGACCTTCAGCGTCTCGTTGTTGTGAACGCCGAGAAGGTCGAGAACCTCGTCGGCAGATTCCTTCATCACCTTGGCGCGCGGGTCGAAGTTCTTGTAGACGCGGTGGCCGAAGCCCATCAGGCGGAAGGGATCGTTCTTGTCCTTGGCGCGCGCGATGAACTCGGGGATCCGGTCCACGGTGCCGATCTCGCGCAGCATTTCGAGACAGGCCTGGTTGGCGCCGCCATGCGCGGGCCCCCAGAGGCAGGCGATGCCGGCGGCGATGCAGGCGAAGGGGTTGGCGCCCGAGGACCCGGCGAGCCGCACCGTCGAGGTGGAGGCGTTCTGCTCGTGGTCCGCATGCAGCATCATGATCCGGTCCATCGCCTTGGCGAGCGCGGGCTGGACGACGTAATCCTCGCAAGGAACGGCGAAGCACATGTGCAGGAAGTTCGAGGCGTAATCGAGCGAGTTCTTCGGATAGACGAAGGGTTGGCCGATCGAATACTTGTAGGCCATCGCCGCGATCGTCGGGAGCTTTGCTATCATGCGGATTGCGGCCACCTCGCGGTGCCATGGGTCCGAGATGTCGAGGCTGTCGTGGTAGAAGGCCGAAAGCGCGCCCACCACGCCCACCATCGTCGCCATCGGGTGGCTGTCGCGGCGAAAGCCCCGGAAGAAGTTGTGGATCTGTTCGTGCACCATGGTGTGGCGCGTCACGCGCCGCTCGAAATCCTCCAACTGGGCGGTGTTCGGAAGCTCGCCGTAGAGGAGGAGGAAGCAGACCTCGAGATGGTGCGACTTGTAGGCAAGCTGTTCGATCGGGTAGCCGCGATACAGCAGCTCGCCCAGGTCGCCGTCGATGTAGGTGATGGCGCTGTCGCAGGCGGCGGTGGAGGTGAAGCCCGGGTCGTAGGTGAAGACGTCACCCTCGCCATAGAGCTTGCGGATGTCGATGACATCCGGGCCGACCGTCGGCGAGAGGATCGGCAGGTCGATCGACGTGTTTCCGAAACTCAAGGTCGCGGTCTTCTTCGGTTCAGCCATCACGCATCCCTTTCGTGGACTCCGGTCGGGCCCCATCCCTCCCGGAAGGTCGGTGTCGCAAGGCCGCGGCGCGGGGTGGTGCGCTCAGGCCGTCGCATCCTGAAGTCGGGCGAGGGTCTCCTCCCGCCCGATGACGAGCATCATGTCGAAGACGCTCGGGCTGATCGTGCGCCCGGCGAGGGCCGCCCTGAGCGGGCCTGCGAGCTTGCCGAGACCCATCCCGTGGCCGGCGGCAACACGCATGGCGACCTGCTCCAGCGTTTCCCGGCTCCAGCTAGCATTTTGCAGCTGCGGCGTCAATTCGGTCAGTATACCACGGGATACCGGGTCGAGCGACTTCGCCGCCGCCTCGTCCGGCACGAATGGCCGTCTTCCTAGCACGAAGTGCGCTTTTTCAATCAGTTCGGGAAAGGTCTTCGCACGGTCCTTCAGGCAGTAGAGCGCGCGCCCGAGACCGTTTTTCTGCGCCTGCGAAAGGGCCGGCTTGCCGGCGGCCTCCAGATATGCCTCAATTTCAGGCAGAAGCGCTGCATCGGGCGTGGCCGCGATATGCTGGCCGCAGAGATTCTCCAGCTTCTTGAAGTCGAGCCTCGCGGGCGCGCGGCCGATTCCGTCGAGGTCGAACCAGGCCTTCGCTTCGGCGTCGGAAAAGAACTCGGCATCGCCATGCGCCCAGCCGAGCCGGGTCAGGTAGTTGCGCATTCCGGCGGCCGGGTAGCCCATCGCCTGGTATTCCTCGAGCCCAACCGCGCCGTGGCGCTTGGAAAGCTTCTTGCCGTCCGGCCCGTGGATCAGCGGGATATGCGCCCAGACCGGTTCGGCCCAGCCCATGGCGCGATAGACCTGGGTCTGGCGCGCGGCATTGTTCAGGTGGTCGTCGCCCCGGATCACATGGGTGACGCCCATGTCATGGTCATCGACGACGACGGCGAGCATGTAGGTCGGCGTACCATCCGAACGTAAACAAACCATATCGTCGAGCTGGTCGTTGCCGAATGTGACGGTGCCCTGGACCCTGTCCTCGATCACGGTCGCGCCTTCGCGCGGCGCCTTGAGGCGGATCGCATAGGGCGCGTCGGGATGCGTCGCGGGATCGGCGTCGCGCCAGGGGCTGAGAAAGAGCGTGGAGCGGCCCCCGGCGCGCGCCGCTTCGCGGAAGGCCTCGATATCTTCTTGCGTCGAGAAGCACTTGTAGGCGTGGCCGCGCGCCAGCATCTCGCGCGCCACCTCGGCGTGGCGGTGGCGGCGGTCGAACTGGCTGACCACCTCGCCGTCCCAGTCGAGACCGAGCCAGGCGAGCCCCTTCAGGATCGCCGCCGTCGCCTCGGGCGTGGAGCGGTCGCGGTCGGTGTCCTCGATCCTGAGAAGAAAGGTGCCGTTGCGACCGCGCGCATAGAGCCAGTTGAAAAGTGCCGTCCGTGCCCCGCCGATGTGAAGATATCCGGTGGGCGATGGCGCGAAACGTGTGACGACGGGCTTGCTTTCGGCGGCAGGCATGGGGGCGTTAACCTTTCGGAAACCAAGGGCAGGGCAGGGTGGTCAGGGTTCATTAGGCAATCGGCCGAAGGGAGACAAGGTGCGGCTCATCCGGGCGGGGCTTGTGGCGCTGGGCGCGGCCCGAGGGACGCTCCTGCCCTGGGCGCCACTGTTCCTCGCGTTCGGCATCGGACCCTATTTCGCCATGCGGCAGGAGCCGGGCGCGGTCATGCTCGGCCTCGCGGCGGCGGCCTTGGCGGCGCTCCTCGTCGCCGGGCTGCGCGGGCCGGAACTCCTGCGCACCCCTGCGCTCGGCCTCGCGCTTGTCGCGGCGGGCCTCGTCCTCGCCGCGGGCCGGGCCCATCTCGTCGCCGCCCCGGTGCTCCCGTTCCGGTACTACGGACCGATCGAGGGGCGCATCGTCGATATCGACCGGTCGTTCTCGGACGAACTCAGGCTGACCCTCGACCGGGTCGTGCTGGAGGATGTGGCCCCCGACCGCACGCCGGCGCGCGTCCGCGTGGCGCTGCACGGCGAGCAGGGCTTCATCCCGCTTGCGCCGGGGCTTACGGTGATGCTCTCGGGCCACCTCTCGCCGCCCGAAGGACCGGTGGAGCCGGGGGGCTTCGACTTCCAGCGCCTCGCCTGGTTCTCCGGCCTCGGCGGCGTGGGATACACCCGCTCGCCGGTCCTTGCGCTGGAGCCGGCGGAGGGCGGGCTCGCGCTCTTCGCCTTCCGGCTCCGGATGAAGCTTTCAGGGGCGATGCAGGATGCGATCCCCGGTCAGCCCGGCGCCTTCGCGGCCGCGCTGATGACGGGCGACCGGTCGGGCGTGAGCCAGGCCACGAACGAGGTTCTGAGGCGCTCGAACCTCTCGCATCTCATCTCCATATCCGGGCTCCACATGGGGCTTCTGGTCGGCTTCGTCTTCGCCACCTGCCGCTACGGGCTCGCCCTGATGCCGCCGGTGGCGCTGCGGTTTGACACGCGCAAGCTCGCGGCCCTCGTCGCGCTCGGCGCGGCGACCTTCTACCTGATGCTCGCCGGGCCCAACGTCGCCACCCGCCGTGCCTTCATCATGGCGGCGGTCATGCTCGTGGCGGTGCTCGCGGACCGGCGGGCGATCTCGCTCCGCTCCGTCGCCATCGCCGCGCTGATCGTGCTTGTCCTCGAACCGGAAAGCCTTGTCGAGCCGGGATTCCAGATGTCCTTCGCGGCGACGGTCGCGCTCATCGTCGCGTTCCAGCCCTGGCAGAGGTTTCAGCACCGGCTGCCGAAACTCCTGCGGCCGGCGGTGATGCTGGTGATGTCGTCGCTGGCGGCGGGACTCGCCACCGCCCCGATCGCCGCCGCGCATTTCAACCGGGTGGCCGAATACGGGCTTCTGGCCAATCTCGTCGCGGTGCCGCTCATGGGGACGCTGGTGATGCCCGCGGGCGTCGTCGCCGCGGTGCTCGCGCCCCTCGGACTCGCCTGGGTAGCGCTCTGGGTGATGGGCTTCGGCGCCGATCTCATCCTCAGGGCCGGGGCCTGGGTGGCCGGGCTGGAGGGGTCGGTGTCGGCGGTGCCGGCACCGCCGGAGGGTGTGCTCGCGCTCTTCGCGACGGGCGGGTTTGTCCTTCTTGTCGGCCGCGCGCTCTGGCTCAGGGGGGGCGGGGGGCTCGTCGCCGCGCTGTCGCTGCTGCTCTGGTCCGGGGCGGAGCGCCCCTTGCTGCTGATCTCGGGCGACGGCGGGCTCACGGGCGTGCTGGGCGATGCGGGCAGGGCGCTCTCGAAGCCGAAGGGGGCGGGCTTTGTCGCCAAGAGCTGGCTTGAGGACGACGGCGACACGGGTGCGCAAGAGGCGGCCTTTGCCCGCCCCGGCTTCCGCGGCGCCAAGGGCGACCTGACGGCGGAGATTGCGGGCCTCACGCTCCGCCACCTCACGGGAAAGGGCGCCGCCGACCGGGTGGCAGCCGCCTGCCGGACGGGCACGCTGGTTGTAACCTCGGCCGATTGGGACGGGGCGCCACCCGAGGGCTGCCTCTTCTTCGGACCGCGGCAATTGAAGGCAACCGGGGCGCTCGCCGTCTACGCGGGCCCGCGGATCGTCACCTCGCGCGAGGCCGCCGGCGACCGGCTGTGGAACCGCCGGCCGGCGCCGCGCCAGCGGCTCGCGTTGCGTCAGTAGCTGCGGATGAGACCGACGAGCCGGCCCTGCACCTTGACCTGATCCTCCGGCAGGACCCGCGTCTCGTAGGCCGGGTTCGCGGCTTCGAGCGCGATCATCCCGCCCCTGCGGCGAAAGCGTTTCAGCGTCGCCTCCTGGCCATCGACCAGCGCCACCACGATGTCGCCGTTGTCGGCCGTGGTCTGCTCGCGGATCACGACGATGTCGCCGTCGTTGATCCCCGCCTCGATCATCGAATCGCCCTTCACCTCCAGTGCGTAGTGCTGCCCACGCCCGGAGAGCATTGAGCCCGGCACCGCCACATGGTGCGAGACCTCGGAAATCGCCTCGATCGGGACACCGGCCGCGATCCGGCCCATGACCGGGAGTTCCAGTGCATGGACCTCGCTCACCGGCATCGCGCCCTTCGGCGCCGCCGGCCGGTCGCCCGCGATCACACGCGGGGTGAAGCCGGGTCGTTCCATCGCCTCGGGCAGCTTGACGATCTCGATCGCGCGGGCCCGGTGGGCGAGGCGGCGGATGAAGCCCCGTTCCTCCAGCGCCGTGATGAGCCGGTGAATGCCGGACTTGGAACGCAGATCCAGCGCCTCCTTCATCTCGTCGAAGGAAGGCGGCACCCCGTCGCGCGTGACGCGCTTCTGGATGAAATCGAGAAGTTCCAACTGCTTGCGGGTCAGCATGTGCCTGTTTTCCTTTGCCCAAACCCCGTGCCGTTCTGGAATGGTTCTACCCGCGTTCCCCTTTTGTGTCAACGGTTTCCCCGGCCGGCGCGGTCAGAGCGCGATGTAGTCCACCTCGGCCCCGGCGTCGCGGGCGTGGTCGTTCACCGGCCGGACGAGAAGTGCGTCCGCCTCCGAAAGGATCGACAGCAGCGCGCTGTCCTGCCGGTCGAAGGGCGCGATGGTCACGTCGCCGTCGTCCCGGCCGAGCCGGGCCCGCATGTAATGCGCGCGTGGGCCGTTCGCCTGCACGGGATGGATGAGCCTGGCGCGCCCGCGCGGGGCGCCGGCGCGCGCCAGGCCCTGCATCGCCCGCAGCATCGGCAACATGAAGACATGGCCGCAAACGATTGCAGAAACTGGATTTCCAGGCAGGCCCAGCAGCGCGGAACTGCCGAGCCTGCCGGCCATCAGCGGCTTGCCCGGGCGGATCGCGATCTTGTAGAACGCGCGTTCCATCCCCATCGCCTCGGTCACTGGCGCGATGAGGTCGTGATCGCCGACCGAGGCGCCGCCGATGGTCACGATGAGATCGGCGTCGGCGGCAAGTTCCAGCGCGAAACGGATCGACGCGGCGTCGTCGCGCGCGATCGGCAGGACCCGGGCCTCTGCCCCCTCGGCCTCGGCCATCGCCGCCAGCGCGAAACCGTTCGAGGCGATGATCTGGTCGGGTCCCGGCGTCTCGCCGGGCATCACGAGTTCGTCGCCGGTGGCGACGAAGGCCACCACGGGCCGGCGCGTCACGACGACCTCGGGCACGTTCATCGCCGCGATGAGCGCAAGGTCCGCGGGCCGCAGCCGGCGCGGCGCGCCGATGCGGTCGCCGACGCGGAAATCCTGCCCCGCGGCGCGGATGTTGCGACCCGCTTCCAACCGCCCGCCGAGCGTGATCCGGTCGCCCTCGCGCGTCACGTCCTCCTGCAGCACGACGCGGCCGGCGCCGTCGGGCACCGGCGCTCCGGTGAAGATCCGGACCGCAGATTGTGGTGTTAAACTGCCGGAAAATCGCTTTCCCGCAGCGGCTTCGCCGATGACCCTAAGGTTTGCGCCGGTGACATGGTCGGCCTCGCGGATTGCGTATCCGTCCATCGCGGAGGCGGCGAAGGGCGGCTGGTCACGCCCCGCCACGACGTCGCGGATCAGGACCCGACCGGCAGCGCCGCGCAGCGCCACTGTCTCCTTCGGCAGCAGCGGACACAGCGCGAAAAGCCGCTCCAGCGCTTCCTCGACCGTAATCATCGCCCTCACTCCGCCTCGTACCGGCCGGACTTCCCGCCGTCCTTCAAGACGACGCGCAGGCCCTCGATGCGCATCGACTTCTCTGCCGCCTTAAGCATGTCGTAGACCGTCAGCGCCGCCACCGACGCCGCTGTCAGCGCCTCCATCTCCACCCCGGTCTGCCCCGTTGTCTTGACCGTCGCGACGATCCGCACGCCGGGCAGCGACCCGTCGGGCTCAAGCTCCACGGCCACCCGCGTGATCGGCAAGGGATGGCAGAGGGGGATGAGGTCGGAGGTCTTCTTCGCGGCCATGATGCCGGCGAGCCGCGCGACGCCGAGGACGTCCCCCTTCTTCGCCCGTCCCTCGGTCACGAGCGCCAGCGTCTCGGGACGCATCACCACCCGCGCCTCCGCCACCGCGACGCGATCGGTGACATCCTTGGCCGAGACATCGACCATGTGCGCATGGCCCTCGGCATCGAAGTGCGTCAGCGGCATTCCTGTACCTCCAGGGGATCGGCCAGCAGCGCGCGCGTCGCCGCCGCCACGTCTGCCTGCCGCATCAGGCTTTCGCCGATGAGGAAGGTGCGCGCACCGCAACGTGCCATGTCGGCGAGATCGCCGGAGGTGAAAAGGCCGCTCTCGCAGATCGGCAGCCGCCCGGCGGGGATGCGCGGTGCAAGCCGCCGGCAAGTGTCAAGACTGACATCGAAGGTCTTGAGATTGCGATTGTTTATGCCGATCAGCTCGGCCCTGAGCGCGAGTGCGCGGTCAAGCTCGGCCTCATCATGCACCTCCAGCAGCACGTCCATGGCCCATCCCGCCGCCGCATCCTCGAGTTCGGCCGCCTGCGCGTCCGAGACGGAGGCGAGGATGATCAGGATGCAGTCGGCGCCCCAGGCGCGGGCCTCCGCCACCTGGTAGGGATCGTAGAGGAAATCCTTCCTCAGCGCAGGCAGCGCGACGGCGGCGCGCGCCGCCGTGAGATACTCCGGCGCGCCCTGGAAGGAGGGGGCATCGGTCAGGACCGAGAGGCAGGTGGCGCCCCCTTCGGCATAGGCGCGCGCGAGTGCCGGCGGGTCGAAGTCCGGCCGGATCAATCCTCTGGACGGGCTCGCCTTCTTGATCTCGGCGATGAGGCCGTAGCCCGTGGCGGAAGCGCGCCGAAGGGCGGCCGCGAAACCGCGGGGGGGCGACGCTTCCCGTGCCGCCGCTTCCAACTCTGCCAGGGGCCGGGCGCGGCGGGCGGCGGCGATCTCCTGCAACTTGTAGGTCTTGATCTTGTCGAGAATGTCCATGGCTTCTCTTACCGCCGCGGCCCGGTACGGAAAACCCCCGACTTCGTCGCGGTGACCCGCGCCGCGGCGCCCCGGCCGCCCGTGCTCAGCCCCAGACGATCGGCGGCCCGCCCCGGGCGGCGAGCCAGGCATTGACCCGGCTGAAGGGGCGGGAGCCGAAGAAGCCCCGGCGCGCGGAAAGCGGCGAGGGATGCGCCGTCTCGATCCTGAGGTGATCCGCATTGTGCAGGTGCCGCGCGGCGACCTGCCGGGCCGGCCCACCCCAGAGCAGGAACGCGCGCGGCGCGCGGTCGAGCTCTGCGAGGACCTCGGCCACGAGCCGGTCCCAGCCGATCCGCGCGTGCGCGCCGGGCCGTCCGTCCGGCACGCTGAGCGCGGTGTTGAGAAGCAGCACCCCTTGCCGGGCCCAGTCTCCAAGGTCCGTGTCCCGCCGCCTCACTCCAAGATCGTCGGACAACTCCTTGAAAATGTTATCAAGGCTTCCCAGTCGCCCGCCGAACCTTCGGGGAATCGAGAAGGCCAGGCCGTCTGCCTTGCCCGGAGTGTGATAGGGGTCCTGACCCAGGATCACGACCCGCACGGCCGTCGGCGGGCAAGCGTCGAGCGCGGCGAAGAGGCGGCGGCGGGGCGGATAGACCGGGCCGGCCTCGGCCGCGAGGCGGGCGTCGATTCCCGGCCAGTCGCGCGCAAAGAAGGGCAGATGCGCCCAGTCCGGCGGGATCATTCCCCTGCGGTCGCCTTCGCCAGCGCCGCGACCTTCGCCTTGGCCCGGCCGCTGTCGATGCTCTCGCGCGCCATGGCAACGCCCTCCTTGAGGTCCGCGGCCTTTCCCGCGACGACAAGCGCCGCCGCCGCGTTCAGGAGGACCGCGTCGCGGTAGGCGCCCGGCGCCCCGTCGAGCAGCCGGCGCAGCGCGCCGGCATTTTCCTCCGGGCTGCCGCCGAGAACCGCCTCGAACGGGTGGACCGGCAGGTCCGCTTCCTCGGGGTGGACCTCGAACTCCCGCACCGCGCCGTCCTCGAGTGCCGCGACCCATGTCGGCCCGCAGATGGAGATCTCGTCAGTGCCGTCGGCGCCGTGGACAAGCCAGGCGGCCTCGGATCCGAGCGCGGCGAGCGTCTCTGCCATCGGCCTGATCCAGGCGCGGGCAAAGGCGCCGGTGAGTTGGCGCTTGACGCCGGCGGGGTTCGTCAGCGGGCCGAGAAGGTTGAAGATCGTGCGGGTGCCGAGCTCTGCCCGCGTTGGCATGACATGGCGGATCGCGGGGTGGTGCATCGGCGCCATCATGAAGGCGATCCCACAGCTTTCAAGCGCTCGTTCAACGACTTCCGGGCCGATCATCACGTTGATGCCGATCTGCGTCAGGGCATCGGCCGCCCCGGACTTCGAGCTGAGGTTGCGGTTGCCGTGCTTGGCGACGACGACGCCCGCGCCCGCGGCGACGAAGGCCGCGGCGGTGGAGATGTTGAGCGTGCCCTTGCCGTCGCCGCCGGTGCCGACGATGTCGATGGCGCCCTCGGGTGCGCGCACCGGGTTACACTTCGATACCATGACCCGCGCCGCCGCGGCGATCTCGTCCACGGTTTCGCCGCGGGTCCGCAGCGCCATCAGGAAGCCACCCATCTGCGACGGTGTCGCGGCGCCCTCGAAAAGCGCCTCGAAGGCGCGCTCCGCCTCGGCGCGCGTCAGCGGCCGCTCGGCGGCAAGGCCGATCAGGGGGCGCAAGTCGTCGCTCATGCCGGCACC